>NZ_JAGPBB010000016.1 GCF_018063565.1 Rhodoferax sp. | reverse complement strand
CCCACCACTGCATCAGCTTTGCCCGGTCATCAAGATAGGTTGAACGATGGTAAGCAGCCCGAACGCCGTTGCGCTCAACGTGTGCCAGTTGACGTTCAATCGCATCCGGGTTCCAGTTGCATTCGTTCGCTACCGTGGAAAACAGCGCTCTAAAACCATGGGCAGTCGCCGTGCCTTTGAAGCCCAGGCGTGCCAGGGCGGAATTAAAGGTGTTTTCACTTAATGCTTGACTGGGATAGAACGGGCTTGGAAACACCAGATCACCGCCGCCGGTCAAGGTTTGCATGGTGCGCATCACTGCCACCGCTTGCCGTGACAGTGGTACTCGGTGTTCAATCTTCATTTTCATACGTCCGGGCGGAATCACCCACAGCGCCGCGTCAATGTCAAATTCTGCCCACCTTGCCCCGCGAGTTTCACCGGGGCGGGTTGCGGTAAGGATCAACAGTCGCAGGGCGTTCAAGGTGTGGGGGTCGCCTTCATAGGCGTCCAGCTTGGCCAGGAATTCGGGTAAGTCTTTGTCAGCCAGTGCGGCCCGGTGCGTTACGTGACGGGGTTTGAATATCTCGCTTGGAACCAGATCGACCATCGGGTTTGATTCGATGCGTTCATGGGTCACAGCCCAGCGAAACACCGCCTTGACCCTTTTCAGAACCCGGTCTGCCTGATCCGCAGCGCCCCGGGTTTCAATTGCTTTCACCGCTGCCATGATCTCGCCGGGCTTGAGACTGGCAATAGGGCGTGCCCCTAGGCTCGGGAAAACATCTGCTTCAAGGCTTGCGCGAATTCGGTCACGCGTGACAGGTGCCCAGCGGGCGGCTTGGTGCGTCATCCAATCACGGGAAACGGCCTCAAGGGTGTTGACCGTTTCCTGAACAACTCTCGCCCGTTCGGCCTTGCGTAGCTCGCCCGGGTCGCTTCCGCTTTTCAGTGCCTTGCGGGCTTCATTGGCCAGATCGCGGGCGGCCTTCAATCCGACTTCAGGATAAACCCCGAACGCCAGTCGCTTTTCAGTGCCGCCAAATCGGTACTTCAAGCGCCAGTATTTGCCGCCCGCTTTGGTCAGTTCCAGATAAAGGCCGCCACCGTCAAAGTGTTTGCCGGGTTCGGTCAGGTTGCGAAGTAGGGCGTCGGTCATTGGCATAATGGGTATCCTTTGCAATTTGGGGGCACATTTGGGGGCACATTTTGCATTAACCCCCGTTGACGCTAGGGAACTTTGATTCCTGTCAGCGGACCAAATTGACGGCATTCTCACGTGGCTTGATGTGAACAACTCCCCACCGGTTGCACCCAAACGTACAGGGCTGGCGCGCGTCTGGCACGCCACCCTCTACTCCTGGCAAGGACTTTACGCCGCCTGGTTTGAGCCCGCTTTCCGCCAGGAAGCCCTGCTCGCCATGCTGGGGCTACCGGCAGCGTTCTGGCTGGGTCAGAGCTGGCTCGAAACCGGTTTTTTGATTGCCTGCCTGGCGTTCGTGCTGGTGGTGGAACTGCTCAACACCGGCATCGAGTCCGCCATCGACCGCATTGGCCCCCAATGGCATGAACTGTCCAAACGCGCCAAGGACATGGGCAGTGCCGCGGTGCACATCAGTCTGCTGTTGTGCGGCGGTGTCTGGCTCAGTGCGTTGTGGCGCTGGTGGGCAGTCTGACGCAGACGAAACGTAGCCTGCCGTTAACCTGCCGGGCCCGAGCACGCTGCGAGGACGTCAAGTTGCGGTTCCACCACCTGGGTTGCCACGCCTGCCATGCGAACCACGGTGTGAAACAAGTTGTCGTGTGACCAGGGCTTTTGCGCCTGCTGCCGCACACAGTCCATGTGCCAGCCGCGTTCACGCTGCATGGCGGGTGACAACCACAGCACCATCGGCACATGGGTTTGCTCTTTGGGTGCCATGCTGTAAGGCATGCCGTGCAGGTACAGGCCTTTTTCACCCAGGGACTCACCGTGGTCTGACATGTACAGCAGCGCGGTCGGGCGTACCGAGGCCTGCGTTTTTAGCCAATGTACTGCCTCGGCCAGAAAATGGTCGGTATAGACAATCGAGTTGTCATAGGTGTTGACCAATTGCTCAGGTTGACAGTCCTGCAGGGCGTTGCTGGTGCATTCCGGCTGGAAGCGTTTGAACGCTGCCGGCGAACGCTTGAAATAGGCGGGGCCATGGCTGCCCATCTGGTGCAGCACCACCACCGTGCCGCGGGCACGGCGCTGCGGGTCAAGAGTATCGAGCTGCGTGGCGAGCTCACGCAGCATGACCTCGTCGAAACAGCCGTCCTGACCACAGACATCAGGGAGTTTCAGATCACTGGTTTGCCGTTCTGGCACCCGGTCACAGACCCCTTTGCAGCCCGACTGGTTGTCCATCCAAAGCACGGCCAGGCCGGCACGCTGCAACACGTCAAGCATATTTTCATAGCGCACATCGCTTTTCTGGTAAGCGCTACGACCCAAATGCGAGAACATACACGGCACAGAGGTCTGGGTGTTGGTGCCACAGGAGCTGACGTCCGAAAAGTACGCCAGGTCACCCGCAGACTGCAACTCTCTCAGGCGTGGTGTGGTGTCACGCGCATACCCGCCCAGACCAAAATTGGCCGCGCGTGCCGTTTCACCGACCACCACCACAATCAGGGGCGAAGCATCCGGCGCACCCGCTGCCCGCGTCAGGCGAGCATCCTCACCCAAGGGCAGCAAGGGCTGCTGCGCCTTTGCTGCCTGTCCGAGGGTATGCCGCGTGATGGCGTAAACGCTGTTGAACGGGTTGATCATGTAGCGCAGCGACTTGTGATTGCGCATCAAGGAGGCCAAATCCTGAAACGACAACCACAACAGTGCAACCGTCAGCAGCAGTGCCAGCAGTGCAACCCCCATTTGTTGCCACATCAGGGACCACACGGCCACCTGCCGCAGCGGCTGCCGCCAAAGCCAGACTGCCGGCAACACGACCCCCAGCAGCACAGTCAACAACATGGACCACGACAACAGATCCAGCACTTCGCGGGCATCGGTTTGTGCCACATTGGCGATCATGCTTGGGTCGATTACCACGCCGTAGCGTTGCATGAAAAAACTCGCTGCAGCACTCATGATCAGGAACAGCAGGCCCGCCGGCTTAAGCCAACGCGGCCAGAGCAGCAGACAGAGGGCAGACCAGATGACCGCCAGCACGGCAAGTCCGAGACTGCCCACGGTCACCAGGGCGTGCCATCCATGGGTCTCCGGCAGGCGCCAGATGGCACTCCAGAGGGGAATGTTGCCCACCGTGGCCAGCCAGAGTGCCAGGATCAACAGAAGTGCAACGGGGTGCCAGGGTGTTCTGGCAGAGACGGCTAAGAGCATATTTCAGTAGCAGAGTGACGCCTCAGATTGTCCGCGGTTTGCCTTATCAGCAGATTAAGCGGGGCTTGCGGCGCTGACTGCGTCGCTGCTCTGCGCTGGCGCGGCGCGCCAGGTCAGTGCGTAACATTTGGTAAAGGGTGCCGTGCCATCGCGCTGATCGAACACCAGGCCATGCCAGTCGGCGATGCGCCGCACCAGTGTCAACCCGATCCCCATGCCGGGTTGCACCACCGTCCGGGACGACCAGGCCACGCCATCGTCACTGACCCTCACACTGACCTGACCCTGCACCTGCTGCACCACCGACACCTCCACCTGTGTCCCCGCCGGGTTATGGCGCAAGGCGTTGTCAATCAGATTGCCCAACGCCAACTCAAGCATGGTGTTGTGCGCATACACCCACAGAGCCTGGTTTGGCACCTCCAGCGCAAGTTCCTGTCCCAGCTGGTGAGCCAAGGGGACATGCTCTGCCACCAGCTGATGGCATAGCGCATTCAGATCGAGCCGCTGCAACGCCTGGTGGTCCAACCCCTGTGCACGCGCCAGATCCATCAACTGCGCCAGAATGCGCCCGGCGCGCAGCGCGTTTTGTTCCACCTGCTGCAGCGCCAGATCGCGTTCGTTGCTTTCAACAGCGACGCGCGCCAGCCTTGCCTGCAATACCTGGGCGGTCAGCGGTGTGCGCAGCTCGTGGGCAACATCCGAAGCAAAACTGCGCTCTCGCAGCACCTGCGCCTGCAAACGTTGTGCCAGACGGTTGATCGCATTCACGGTGCCCGACAGCTCCTCATAGGGCTGCAGGGTTGGCAACAGCTGACCGGCATCCAGGTCAAGATCGGCAACTTTTTCGGCCAGTCGCTGCAGCGGCAGCAAGCCGCGCCGGATCGCCCACAGCAGCAGCAACGCAACCAGCGGCAACAGCACCAGGGCTGGCCGCACGATGTGCCAGGCAATGTCCCGACCCAGGGCTTCGCGCCGGTCCTTGTCGATCAACACCAACACCTTGCGTGTACCGCCAGACCCGGTGCTTGCAGTACCCAGCAAGGCCCGCCAGACCTGGGACTGCCCCTTCCATACCAGTGACACATCCTGCGGCTGCTCCGTCAGACGGGCTGGCAATGCGCTGGCGAGGCCATGGGTATCCCACAGCACGCGCTCATCTTGCCAAACGACCACGTGCAGCTCGGGGGCATAGCTGGCCAGGTCCTCAACCGTGCCATCGCGCTTGGTCAAGACCATTGGCGCCGCCGCTGGGGCTGCCATTGCAGGTTGACGCAACAACATCTGCACGCTGGATGCCAATTGACCGTCGGTGACTTCATCGGCCTCGTGCAAGCCGGTGAAATACGCCACGAACACCAGGGTCAACCAGCTCATGCCCAGCGCAATCAGGGTCAGAACCCACAAGTAACGCCACAATGGGCGGGGTCGAAGGGGTGCGGCGCGGTGCATCACCTGGCTCGCCGGAGTGCCATTGGATCGGGGTCTGAGGGTGGTACGAAGTAACCCACGCCGCGCACGGTCTTGACCAGATCGTCACCCAGTTTGCGCCGCAGGTGATGGATGTGCACCTCCAGCGCGTTGCTGTCGAGCGCCTCATCAAAACCATACAAGGCCTCTTCAAGCCTGCGGCGCGTCAACACCTGTCCGCTACCACGCAGCAAAGCGAGCAACAGCGCAAACTCCTTGGCACGCAATGGCACGCGTTGTCCGGCGTACCAAACCATGTGAGCGGCGGGATCGACCGTCAGCTTACCGTGGTACAGCATGGGTGAGGCACGCCCCTCACTGCGCCGTAATGCCACGCGCATCCGGGCCAGCAACTCTTCTGGCTCAAACGGCTTCACCAGGTAATCATCGGCTCCCTCGTCCAGTCCGGCAACACGATCGGGCACACTGTCGCGCGCCGTCATGATCAGCATTGGCAAGCTGCAGCCCGCCTGGCGTTGCTGGCGCAGCCAGTGCAAACCGTCACCATCAGGCAGGCCGAGGTCCAACAGAACCAGGTCAAACGACTCGACAAGCAGCGCCGCGTCGGCCAGCGCCAGGGTCGCACAGACATCCGCGGCGTATCCGGCTGATTTGAGGGTCGCCGCCAATCCCTCGGCGATGCCCGTATCGTCCTCAACAATCAAAATCCGCATCGGTATTTGCAGGCTCCAGGCTATCGTGTGGCTGATCGGACGGATTGTCTCAGATGCCTTTGCCAGGACTGGATCACCGCGCGCGCACTGTCGCGACTTGATTGGGGCGGACCAGGCCCGATTTAAGGTTCACTTAACACGCTGCGGCTTCAATCGGGTGGATGAGTACTATCTCCCGCCTGCACGACTCACCGACCGAGCCAAGCGTGCCCCTGCGATTGCGAAGCTGGTGGTACTACACCTTGATCCTTGCACTGCCAGCGCTGCTCTGGGATGCCAGTGGGCTTGATCCGGCCGTGATGTCCCGGCTGGCCGACGGCCACGGCTTCGCGCTGCGGCACAACTGGTGGCTGGAGCGGGTGTTGCACGATGGCACCCGACAACTGGCGGTGGTTCTCTTCGTGGGCATTTGGATGATGGTTTGGCGGCCGCTGGGAGCGCTGAAGCGCATCAGCCGACGGCAGCGGCTTGAAATCGCCTGTGGCATCACCCTGAGTCTGCTGGTGGTGAGTGCGATCAAACACTACAGTCAGACCAGTTGCCCGTGGGACCTGCAGGCCTACGGGGGCAACGCGCACTTTGTGTCGCACTGGGCCTGGGGAATTCAGGACGGCGGCTCCGGACGTTGCTTTCCGGGGGGGCACGCCTCGGCAGCTTTTGCCTATCTGGCATTTCCCTTGCCGTGGCTGTTGTCATCGGTTTCGTCACAGCAGAAGGTTGGCCAGCACATCCTGCTGGGGGTTTTGCTGGTGGGCCTGCTGCTGGGGGCGACACAAACCTTGCGCGGTGCACATTACCCCAGTCATACCCTTTGGACTGGCCTGGTATGCTGGCTGGTGTCGCTGGCCAACCACCAGATCTTCGTCACCCTTGGCAAGCCGGGGGTAACACGGTGACTGGCAAACCCGGGTTCACCAAGACCCTATTACCCATATGGGCTACGCCGGATTACCCTTTGGGGTGATGGACGTACCCCAAGGACTACCGAAAAATCACCCCGTGCAACCGTGGTGCATTCGAGCACTGTGGTGTTTGGCGCACTTGTCAAATCTGAAAACAACCTATCGACTGCCTGCAGTCAGCAATTGGAGAACTAAAGTGGAATTCAACAAAGAATTTGATGCATCTGGTCTGTCGTGCCCGCTGCCTATCGTCAAGACCAAGAAAGCGCTGGTCGACATGACTTCCGGTCAGGTGCTGCGCGTGATTTCGACCGACCCAGGCTCGGTGTGTGACATGGCCGCCTTTGCCGAACAAACCGGCAACCCCTTGCTGGAGCAAGGCACTGAAGGCGGCAAGTATGTGTTCTTCATCAAGAAGGCCTGAGCCTGAACGCTAAGTTCTTCTCTAACGGAGCATCCTACCCATGGCTACTAAAAAAATGGCGCTGATCGCGACCAAGGGAACGCTCGACATGGCGTACCCTCCTTTCATCTTGGCCTCGACAGCGGCGGCCTTGGGTTGGGATGTGCAGATATTCTTCACTTTCTACGGTCTGCAATTGCTGCGCAAGAGTCTGGATGACGTCAAGATCAGCCCGCTGGCCAACCCGGCCATGCCCATGCCGGTGCCGATGCCGGTGTTTGTGCAGATGTTGCCGGGCATGGAGTCGATGGCGACCATGATGATGAAAAACAAGATGAAGTCCAAAGGTGTGGCCACGCTGGAGGAACTGCGTGACCTATGCCTGGAGGCCGACGTCAAGTTTGTCGCCTGCCAGATGACCGTGGATTTGTTTGAGTTTGAAACCAGCGAGTTCATCAAGGATGTGGAGTACGGTGGAGCCGCCACATTCATGAAGTTTGCTGGCGAATCCGACGTCTGCCTGTTTATCTGATTTCCGCTTGCCTGTCGCCGCACCGCTGGGTGCCAAATCGGCCCTTGCGACCCTGCCGCAACGGGCCGGTCGTTTGTTTGCTGATGTCATTTTTCCGAGAACCACGATGAAACAACTGATCCTTTGGGCTGTCCTGCTTTTTTGGTCGCAACTCAGTCTTGCGCTGGCACCGTACATCAAAGGCGACAAGGTCGCCGCCGCAGACCTGACGGCACGGGTTGATCTGTTGGAGAAAAAATTGCAGGCCGAGGGTTTTACCCTGGCCGGTCGGCACCTGCCCAAAGGGCTGACCGACCATGCCACGGTGGTGGTCACCGATCCGGCCATGCTTGCGGTCATCCGCAAAGCGGGTGGCTCTACGGTCATTGCGTCGGCGATCCGGGTGGGCGTGCTGCCCGACGGCTCGGTGTCATACACCAATCCTGATTACTGGTATCGCGCCTACCTGCGTGGTCAGTTCAAATCAGCACAGACTGGTGCCAAGTCGGTGCAGGCACGCCTGGCCAAGGCACTGGGTGATGGCGGTGGCATGGGCGGCGATGTTGCAGAGGGTGATCTGGAAAACTACCGATATATGTTCGGCATGGAGCGTTTTGACTCGCCCAACAGTGAGATTGCCACCCATGCCAATTTTGACGCAGCGCTAAAGGCGGTCCGTGCCAATCTGGCCAGCGGCGTCTCGGACACCAGCCGGGTGTACGAAGTAGTGTCAGCCGAGAATCAGACGGCGGTATTTGGCGTGGCGATGAACAGCGCTTCGGACGGCGAGGGCTGGTGGGTCAACAAGATTGGTGCCGATCACATGGCTGGCCTGCCCTATGAGGTGTTCATTGTCGGCAACAAGGTGTACTCGCTGTATGCCCGCTATCGCATCGCACTGGCTTGGCCCGCCTTGGGTATGGGCCAGTTCATGGGCATCATCAACGCACCGGACGCCATTCGCGCCACGATGGTTCGTGTCGCAGGCGGTGGTAACTGAACCAGATTGAGTTGGAGCAACTGTCATGAATGAAGCAGTCAACCCGTCAAGCATCGTCATCTGGGGTGGCTTTGTGCTGGCCTTTGTCTTTGGTGCTGTGGCCAGCAAGTCCAACTTCTGCACCATGGGTGCGATCTCGGACGTGGTGAACATGGAGCATTGGGGCCGCGTGCGTATGTGGCTGCTGGCCATTGCGGTGGCCATGATCGGTGCCAACTGGTTGCACAGCGCTGGCATGATCGATCTGACCAAGTCGGTGTATCAGCGCCCGGCCTTGCCCTGGCTGTCGATGGTGGTGGGCGGCGTCCTGTTTGGTGTGGGCATGACCATGTCGGGTGGCTGCGCCAACAAGAACCTGATCCGCGTCGGCGCTGGCAGCCTGCGCTCGGTGGTGGTATTGGTGTTTCTGGGTCTGTCTGCATACATGACCCTCAAAGGGCTGTTTGGCCAGTGGCGTGCAGGTTTTCTGGATCCGGTCACCCTTGACCTGAGCAAACTGGGCATGACCAACCAGAGTCTGTCGCAGTTGCTGGCCAAGCTGACGGGGATGGCGGAGCAGACTGCGCTGCTGCTGACCCTGGCAGTGCTGGTGCTGGCCATCCTGGCATTCGTATTCAAGGACAAGCGGTTTCGCGGCAACCTGATCCAGGTGGTGGCCTCGGTGATTTTGGGCTTGCTGGTGGTAGCGGCCTGGTACCTGAGTGGGCATATCGGCTACGGTGAAAACCAGGAGACACTGGAGACGGTTTACTTTGCCACCAACAGCCGCACCATCGAATCCTTCAGTTTTGTGGCGCCGGTGTCTTTCAGCCTGGAGTTGCTGATGCTGTGGACCGACACCTCAACCCGCATGACCTTTGGCATTGCCACCGCCTTGGGTGTGGTCATGGGCTCCTTTGTATATGCCATCAGCACCAAGCAGTTCCGCTGGGAAGGTTTTGCCTCAATTGACGATTTGAAGACCCAACTGATCGGCGCCATCCTGATGGGTTTTGGCGGGGTGACCGCCATCGGCTGCACCGTCGGTCAGGGTATGTCGGGCGTGTCGACGCTGGCGATTGGCTCATTCATCACGCTCGCGGGCATTGTCGCGGGGGCGGTAGCGATGATGAAGTGGCAACAGCGATAGGTCAAACTTGGTACTTTTTTAGTAGCTTCCAGCGCTTTCTGGATAAGCGCTAGAGCACCAAATGCATACGATTGATGGGAGCTAGTGCAACGGCGGAGCCCGCCGACGAAGTTCCCATCCCGCGATACTGGCCACGATGCGATCCCAGGGCAGATCGAGCAGACTGCCGCCTTCTTGCATCGCCTGCTGCACCATCGCATGAACATCGCCGCCCGACGCGTCGAGCGCAAGCTGCAGTCCTCGTAGTCCGCCACATTGCAGTTTCATCGCCTTGGCATGAACAATGGGTTCGTCCCGGTGGGGCAAACGCAGCGCAAACCGCGCGCGCTCACGAAACAAATCGTTGAGCGTGCCGCAGTTGATGTGTGCAATCGCCGAGCCGCACGTGATGACTTCGCGCTCGGCCATGGCCGTGCGCTTGGCCAGGGTGCATGGTGCGCACCCTGACAGCAGCGCTTTGGCAAACACGCAGGCCGCAGGCGTGAGAGCCTGACGCGCCGCGTGGAAGGCTGCTTCGTCCATGGACGCCAGAGCGCTCAGTCGTCGCCCTTGGGGCCAGGTTCTCGCACTTGCAACATCAGCTCGATGGCCTGATCTTCACTCTCGGCAAACATCACCTTGATTTTTTCAAGGGTTTTGGCGGGTTGTTGTGCCCGCAGCGTTTTGGCGTGGGCAGACGCCTCGCTGAAGGCGCCAAATTCGCTCAGTTTTTTATACTGTGCACCAGGGTTGACCGAAAAAATGTAGTAGGGCATGGCGAAATTTCAGATCAGGATTTGGTTCAGATGTAGTGCTTTGACGCGCGCCGTCGGCCCGGCAAGGCTTTTTGAATGATCACGCCGCGCACATCGGCGAGGCTCGACAGGGGCTCGTCCGGAAAAGCCGGGTTGAGCGCATGCAGCAGCCAGCCGTCCCCGGCCTGCAGCAGTTGCCGAAACGTCCATTCTTCATGATGCCAGGCCAGCACATAGGAGCCATCCTTGGCCAAACCCTCGGGTTCGATGATGATGATTTCGCCCTCCTGAAACTCGGGTGTCATGCTTTGCCCCATCACCATCAGGGCAAACGACTCCCCTCCGGCGCAGTCGGGCACCGCCATTTCAGGGTCCTGGGCATGAGGCTGCATCACATCACCTGCTTGAAAATCTGGGCAGCGGGAACGCCCGCGTGACGCAAGTCGTCAAACAAGGTGTCAACAAATGCCGCCGGGCCACACAGGTAAAAGTCGCACTCGATGTCAAACAGGTCAGCGTGCATGGCCAGCGCAATCTCCCTGGCACCCGCCACCACGTCGGTATTGGTGAACAGGCCGTACTCGAAATTGTCGAGTGCCTCTGACCAGGCACGGCATTGATTGGCTTGAAAGTGGCCATCGGCACGCAAAGTCAGCCAGAACAACGACAGCGAGGGCACGGCATCCAGCGCCAGCGCGTGTTCAATCAGGCTTTTGATCGGGGCATAACCCAGATCACAGGCTGCAAACACCAGGGGCCGATGACCCTCGGACAGCACAAATTCCCCCATCGGGCCACGCACCGTGACGGCGTCACCATGACCCAACTGGTCCGAAAACACCGCCTGAGCCAATGCGCTGTCTTCATCACGCGCTACAAAAAACAGCAGATTGCGGTCATCGCACGGACAACTGGCAATGGCCTCGGTACTTTGGGCGTCACCCTGCGCGGAATTTGACCACCCAAGCGACACCGACTGCCCGGCAAGAAAACGCAGTCGGTGGGTGCGCGGCGTTTGCAACTGCAGCAATCGGGTATTGGGTGCCAGGGTGGTCAGTGCGCGCACCTTGGTGACAATCTGCTGCTCGGGGATGTCCTGCGGCCCCCCCGCTTCGAGCATTTCCAGCGTGAGCTCACTGCTTCCGGCAGTATGGCAGCACATCAGGGTGTAACCCTGTGACTTTTCGGTTTCGGACAGGCAGTAGTCGTAATGCTGGGTTTGCACCACATCGCCTGAGATGACCCGCACCTTGCACATACCGCAGCTGCCGTTGCCACAGCCGTAGTTCAGCCGCAAGCCCGAATGCAGGCCGGACTGCAGCAGGTTGGAATGCCCTTCCACCAGAAACTGGTGACCGCTGGGCTGCACCGTGACCTGTGCCGTCATGATTTTGAGCATATCGTCCATCACTTCGAGTAAATCGACCGCATCTGTGGCCAGTGCCGCGGCCAGGCCACCGGTCACCTGACGCTCCAGCGCTTGCCACGCTGTGTCCTGCGGACGGTGGGCCAATCGCTCGCGAATGGTTTTTTGCAAGGCAATGACGAGCTCGTGGTAGCGCTGCAAATGCAGGCGGACGTCACCAAGCTCCTGGCTTTGTGCAAACAGGCGCTGTGCCAGGACCTCCTGGCTGGGCAACAGGCGCTCGCGCAAACGCTTGCCAAAAGCCTCGTCACGGATTTGCGCCACCCGCTCCAGCAGACCGGACTCTTCCAGAGAAGCGTTCGGGTACAAACGCAGCAATGCTTCGGTCGACACCATGCCATCATTGAGCAGCAAGGCACCGGTGCGCACTTGCTGCTGTAACACACCCCGTGCCACGCCCACCAACTGGGCCGCTCGCCAAATACTGACCTGATGCGCCATGACGATTGATTTGTTATAATTTATATAGCATTAAAACCATACCAAATATGGGCTATAAACAGTTTTTATGAAAAATTCAGCCACCATTGACGGGTTCAGGATGTGGCATTGCGACGCGGTCCAGATAACGCGCGCGGTACAACAAACGAGGGGCCGCCGGGTCGTCCGTAAAACCCGATCGGTCGTGCAGCACGTTGTTGCACAGCAGGCCCATACCGGGCTGCAGCTGCAGGCGAAATACCGCCGGGTGCTCGCTGGCGAGCAACTGCTCCAGAAACGCCACCGCCGCGCGGGTCACTGCGTCATCGCGCCAGACCACGCTGCGGGTGCGGGCGGTGTAGCGCATGTGCAAGGCCCCGCTAGCCGCATCGACTGAAAACACCGGACCACTTTGCGCGGCACGGGCGATGCCGTCGTCGTCCAGGCGCTCGGGAATGGTCATGGCATCGGGATGCATCAGCGCAGCCACCCATTCGGGGTTGGCGTCGCGCATGGCCAGGTAAGCCATGTCGTGGTCCATCAGGGCGCTGTGGCCACCTTGCGCCGCCTGGCGCACACAGTGCAGGATCATGCCGCGAATCTTGCGCTCGGGCGGCTGATAGTAGCCATCGGTATGCCACTTGATCGGGCGATTGGTGTAGGGGATGAAGGCCATGCGCTCACCCGGTGGCTGCGACACGGCAATGGGTGAAATGCCGTCTTCATCGGCCAGCCAGTTGCCGTCGAGCTGGTGCAAACCCACCTGACGGCCCAGCGCAAGCGGGATGACCTTGTCTTCTGCGAGCACCGGGCTGCGATAGAGCACCATATTGCTGGTGACACAGCGTGTGAGCAAGGCCTGCTTTTCTGCAGCGGTCAACACGCGCGGATCCCCAATGTCCACCACCAGTTGTTCGGCGCGGGTGGGACATCGGGCCAACTTATCGGCACGCCAGCGCTGATAGGCAGCATCTGTCTGCAGGTCAAAGGGGGACGCGTTCATTTCAAATCAGTCACCCGACAGGACGCCACGCGGCACTCGCGACGGGCGTGGCGCGCGCGGCTCGGTGCTCAGCACACCATCCATGGCTTTCTGCAGGTAAGCAATGGCCTCGGGTACCTCGCTGGCCATGACCTGATCGAGCACCCATCGCTGGTCCTTCTTGGGCATCAGCATTTCAATGCGGTAACCCAGGTAGCGCACAAAATCAAAGTCCGGCCCTTGGGCGTTGAAGCCAAAATCGGCGTAATGGTCCGCCAGTTCGTTGAACAGGTCGATAAACTGCTCGTAATGGCTGGGCTGCCCTACAGCCGGTTGTCCCAGCAACCCGTCTTCGTTGTCCTGCAAGATCTCACCCACCCGCTTGACCAGTGCGGTCACGAAAGCCAGGCGCTCCTGCGCTGACATGCGCTGGTAGGCCATGCGGTCAAGGACTTGGGTGAGAAACACCAGCACCTCGCGGGTAAAGGCAAAGTACTGCTCGCCGATTTCAATGTCAAACTGCGCCACCCGCATCTGCTTGAGCATGTTCTGCGCCACGCGCCAGGCGGTAAAGGCCACGGCGCTGGCAGTTTGCTCAGGGGTTTTGTCGGCCCCGGGGCGAAACCACTGGCTCTTGATGCGGATTTTGGACACGCTCGATCCTGACAATGATCAATAACCGCCTTTACCCAACGGCTGTGGCAAACCGGCCACCTTGGGGCCCTGCTTGGCCGGACCGATGGGGAACAGGTCGTAGAGGTATTTGCTGTCAACCCCGGGGTGAATTTCTGCAAAACCCTTGAGCATGTTGCGGAAATTGGGAGTGTGACCATTTTCACGGTATTCGTCGCGCAGGTAGTTGATGACTTCCCAGTGGGCGTCGGTCAGCTCGATGTTCTCGGCTGCGGCAATCACCCGCGGTGCCTCATCGTCAAACACCGGTTCCACCAGATAGCCCTGATCGTCAGCTTCGTGCTCCACGCCACCAATGTTGTAGCTCATACCCTTTTCTCCAGTTTCAATTGATAAAAAATCACACCGCCGCCGCTGATTTGTGGGGCACAAACACCCCGCAACCCAACAGGCGGTGTGGTCCAAGGCCAAACTGCTGCAGCCGCAAAGACTGGTCTGGCGGCAAGGCGTGCAACATCAGACTGAAAGTTTCGAGCACCTGACCCGACACCGTCATCTGGCTGCGTTTGCCACAAACCCGCTCGCCGCCAATCGACAGCCGCGCCAACTCCTGATTCATGCTCTCCATGAACGCCAACTCACCTTGACCCGCCGATGCCACCTTGTAGGCGTACAGGGTGGCGTGGGGGCGCAGTTCGCGAAAATGCGGTTTGTCGAGCCGCAACTTGCAGCCCGCCACCGATACCTCACGCCCGGCCACCGCCAACACATCGGGCATACGGCTGCTCTGAACCCGAAGCACCAACTGCATACGTTTGGACAACGCGACCAACTCGCCCTCCCCGTCGACCAGTTTGAGCGGCATCACGGCTGCTACCGCATCCTGCTGCAGCCACGGAAACAGCACGCACAGTGATTGCTGCAAGGCCTGCGCGTGATCCCTGGGCAAACACTGCCCTTCGACGGAGAAAATGGCATCCACAGGATGCGCCACCCCCACCGGGATGGTGTTCATGTCGCCCCACCCGCTGTGGTGGTGCTGCGATCTGTCTGCTCTTGGGGTTGCGAATTGGCCCAACGCAACAGCGCTTCGCCCCATTGGCGTGCCAGCAGGGGATCCACTTCAAAAACGGTAAAGCGGCTGCGCTCGCGAATACGGGTACGCAACAGACTCATGCCGCCGGCGTCGTAGTCAAGCTGCTGCAGTTCGATGACCTGCCCGCCTAACGGGCTGGTAAATTTTTCCAGGGGTATCACGCTGAACATAGTCCTGGTTTCGCTTTTTTAGGATTCAATGGATCGGATGCGATCGGGTCGCAAAAATCTGCAGATCAAACAAAAATCTGCCACAAACCGTATTTGGCGCAATCCTGAGCTTGGCGTCTATAACCGACTCGGGTGGGCGCATATAGACCGAATGGGTAGCCTTGCCTACTCAACGAGGGTGATAGTTGGGCAGCACCGGCGGCCCGTAACATTCGTCTCGCTTCTGATGCTTTAGCGGCCTTTCTTGTTGCTATCGCCAAACCCCGTTTTATCAACGCCCAATTAGCCCCTGACTGGAGATTCGCCATGAGCAAACAACCCCATGACACCCCAATGCTCGATCAGCTCGAAAGCGGTCCATGGCCGAGTTTCGTGACTGGTCTGAAACGCCTGGCCAAAGACAACGACTACATGACTGACCTGATGGGTCAGCTCGAGCACTCTTACAAAACCCGCAAGGGCTATTGGAAGGGTGGCACCGTGGGCGTGTTTGGCTACGGCGGCGGTGTCATCCCCCGTTTTTCTGAAGTGGCCGAGATGTTCCCGGCATCCAAAGAGTTCCACACCTTGCGTATTCAGCCGCCCGCCGGCATGCACTACGACACCAACGTGCTGCGCAAGATGTGCGACATCTGGGAGAAACATGGCTCAGGCCTGATCGCGTTCCACGGTCAATCGGGCGACATCATGTTCCAGGGTGCCAGCACCGCCAATGTGCAAGGTGCTTTTGACGAACTCAACGAACTCGGCTTTGACTTGGGTGGTGCCGGCCCGGCAGTGCGCACCTCGATGTCCTGCGTGGGTGCAGCGCGCTGCGAACAATCGTGCTACGACGAAGCCCGTGCCCACCGCGAAGTGGTCAACACCTTCCTGGACGACATGCACCGCCCGGCGCTCCCCTACAAGTTCAAGTTCAAGTTCTCGGGTTGCCCCAACGACTGCATGAACTCGATCCAGCGCGCCGACATGGCCGTGATCGGTACCTGGCGCGACAACATTCGCACCGACGAAGGCATGGCCAAGAAGTGGTTCGCCAAGCATGGCATGAACGAACTGGTGAACGACGTGGTCAGCCGCTGCCCGACCAAGGCGATCATGCTCAAGGAAATCAAGGATGTCGGCACCGGTGCCAAGATTTCCAGCGTCGCCGTCAATGACACCCAGGCCCTCGAAATCGACAACGGCAACTGCGTGCGTTGCATGCACTGCATCAACGTGATGACCGGCGCCCTGCAGATTGGCACCGACAAGGGCGTGACCGTGTTGATGGGCGGCAAGCGCACCCTGAAGATTGGTGACCTGATGGGTACCGTGGTGATTCCGTTCATGAAGATGGAAACCGATGAAGATTACGAAGCCCTGGTGGAGCACGCACAGAAATCGATCGACTTCTTCGCCGAAAACGCCCTGGAGCATGAACGCACCGGCGAAATGATCGAGCGCATCGGCCTGATCAACTTCCTCGAAGGCATCGGCGTGGAAATCGACCCGAATATGGTCTCGACTCCACGGACCAACCCCTATGTCCGTACCGACGGCTGGGACGACGAAGTCGCCAAGATCAACGCACGCAAAGCAGCGGCCTGAACCCCAAGAACTTGTAAAAGGAAGACAACATGGCAACCTTACGTACACCTATTGAGAGTGGCGTGCCAGATAACAAACAGTATCTGCACCCGCTGATGGTCAAGAACTATGGCAACTGGAAGTACCACGACCGGCCGCGTCCGGGCGTGCTGCACCATGTGGCGCATTCGGGCGATGAGATCTGGACCGTGCGAGCCGGCACGCAGCGCCAGATGGATTTGTTCACCATTCGCAAGCTGTGTGACATCGCCGACAACTTTGCCGACGGTCATGTGCGTTTCACGATCCGCAGCAACATCGAATACATGGTGTCGGATCAGACCAAGGTGGCACCCCTGATCGAGGCGCTGAGCAGCAATGGTTTTCCGGTCGGCGGCACGGGCAATTCGGTGTCTGCCATCGCCCACACCCAGGGGTGGCTGCACTGCGACATTCCTGGCACAGACGCCTCCGGTGCGGTCAAAGCGCTGATGGACGAGCTGGTGGTTGAATTTGTCAAGGAAGAGATGCCCAACCGTGTGCACCTGTCCACCTCCTGCTGCGAAATCAATTGCGGCGGCCAGGCTGACATCGCCATTGTGGTGCAACACACCAAACCGCCGAAGATCAATCACGATCTGGTGGCCAACATGTGTGAACGCCCCACCGTGGTGGCGCGTTGCCCGGTGGCAGCCATTCGCCCGGCCATGGTCAACGGCAAGCCGTCGCTCGAAATTGACGAGTCGAAATGTATGTGCTGCGGCGCCTGCTACCCGCCCTGCCCCCCGATGCAGATCAATGACCCGGACCACAGCAAGCTGGCGATCTGGGTGGGCGGCAAGAATTCCAACGCCCGTGGCAAGCCAACGTTCATGAAGATGGTGGCCTCTGGCCTGCCCAACAACCCGCCGCGTTGGCCCGAAGTGTCGGCCATGGTGAAGAAAATTCTCTACACCTACAAGGAAGATGCACGTTCGTGGGAGCGCGTTTCGGACTGGATCGAGCGCATCGGCTGGCCGCAGTTCTTTGAGAAATGCGATCTGCCCTTTACCAAGTACCTGATTGACGACTGGCGTGGTTCTCGCTCGAGCTTGAATGCCTCGACTCATATCCGCTTCTGATCCATTACCAAACATCTTCACCATGAAATTCGGCTTACTTGTCAGTGAAGGCCCTTACACGCATCAGGCGTCTGATAGCGCCTACCAGTTTGTGGTAGCCGCTATCGCCAAAGGGCATGAGATCCAGCGTATCTTTTTCTATCACGATGGTGTCAACAACGCGACCCGACTGACGGACCCGCCACAGGATGATCGCCACATTGTCAACCGCTGGTCGGCGCTGGCCGCGGACCACAAGGTGGATCTGGTGGTGTGTGTGGCGGCTGCTTTGCGTCGCGGTATCCGCGACGAAAACCTGGCGCCAGGTTTCCGCATCTCGGGTCTGGGTCAGCTGGTGGACAGTGGCATCAAGGCGGATCGACTGGTCACCTTTGGTGATTAACGCATAAAGAGACAGCAAATGAGTGAACAGCAAGCATCCCCCGCCAGCGGCCCCAAAGTGAAGAAATTCATGTTTGTGAACCGCAAGGCACCCTACGGCACCATCTACGCGCTGGAAAGCCTGGAAGTGGTCCTGATTACCGCGACCTTCGACCAGGATGTGAGCCTGGTTTTTATCGATGATGGCGTCTATGAACTGCTCAAGGGCCAGGAAACCAAGGCCATCGGTATCAAGAACCACTCCAAAACCTACCGGGCGCTGGATGGTTACGACGTCGAGAAACTTTACGTCGACCGCGCGTCGCTTGACCAGCGCGGCCTGACAGAGAAGGATTTGCTGGTCCCGGTGGAAGTGCTGGACACCGAGGAAATGGGGCAACTCATGGCCGAACAGGATGTGATCCTGAGTTTCTGACCAGCAGCCAAGAAATAGGACCCATCCCATGTTGCACATTGTTAACAAATCACCGTTCCAGTCCACCAGCTTGCAAACTTGCCTGCGTTTGGCCAAACCCGGCAGTGCCGTGCTTCTGATTGAAGACGGCGTGTACGGTGCCACCGTCGGCACCAGCGTTGAAACCATGGTGCGCCAGGCCGCCAGTGGCATCAAGTTTTATGCCTTACAGCCCGATGTTGACGCGCGTGGCGCCACCGGCAAAGTCATGGACGGCATCACCCTGGTCGATTACAGTGGCTTTGTTGATCTGACGCTGGAATACAGCACCTCGCATTCCTGGCTTTGATCAGCGATTTTTTATTTAACTTTCTGGAGAAAAACATGAGCTTTGAAATTAACGGTAAAACCTACGAAACCGACGAAGAAGGCTACCTGCTGAACCTGGCAGAGTGGACCACCGACGCTGCCGGACACCTGGCAGAAGAAGAGAAAGTGGTTCTGACCGACAACCACTGGGAAGTGATCAACTTTCTGCGCGAGTACTACAACGAGTACCAGATTGCCCCAGCCGTCCGTGTGCTGACCAAGGCCATTGGCAAACAGTTTGGTGAAGAAAAAGGCAACAGCAAGTACCTGTACGACCTGTTCCCCTATGGTCCGGCCAAGCAGGCTTGCAAAATCGCTGGCTTGCCCAAGCCCACCGGCTGTATCTAAAGCACAGTTTGCGGAACTCACTTCTCCAACCGAACGCTGATTAACCTCGGGTCTGGCCATGTCGATGCTGTCGATTTTCTATGCTGTGCTCTTCAATGTAGCGGCCATTGTCTTGTTTGCGGGTTTGGCAAACAGGATTCGCCGCTATGCCGGCAGCCCGGCACCTTTGAAAATCGCCACCACACCAGCACCCATGACCCAAAGTGGGGTGTATTGGCGCCTGGTTCGGGAAGTTGTCTATTTTGAAAGCCTTTTCAAGTCCAGCAAATGGACCTGGATATTTGGTTGGGCATTTCACTTTACCTTGTTCCTGGTCACGCTGCGCCATTTGCGTTATTTTCAGGAGCCGGTGTGGCTTCCTGTGGCCATGATCCAGCCCTTTGGGACTTACGGTGGCTTCGTCATGGTCGCTGCATTGGGCGGGCTGTGGGCCAGGCGGTGGCTGGTTGACCGGGTTCGCTACATTTCGACGCCTTCCGATCACCTGCATTTGGCACTGCTGATGCTGATTGGTATTTCCGGCCTGACGATGCGCTTCGTCTCGCACACGGATATCGTGGCGGTCAAGGCTTTTATGTTGGGCCTGATGCGCTTTGACTGGCAGCCCTTGCCAGCTGATCCAGTTTTGTTGGTCCACCTGGGTTTGGTGGCCATTTTGATGATTATTTTCCCGTTGAGCAAATTGCTGCATGCGCCCGGATTGTTCTTTAGTCCAACGCGCAATCAGACAGACAACGCCCGGGAGGTCCGCCATGTGTCGGCCTGGGCTGCCGCGCTTGAAAAACGTCCCTGAGAACCTGCACGACCATGGCTACCGCTGCATTTGAAACGCCCAAGCTCAAGAGCTACCCTGTCATTCCATTGGTCCAGGCGGGTGCGATGTCGCACCTTAAACCCTTCGTGGCACCGGGTCCCATTCAAAAGCCTCTGAATTTTCCGGAGCAATTGGTCGACGATTGGCAGGCCAAGGCCATCGCCAAGATGGGCGAGTTACTGGGTAAGTACCGCTCGCTTCAGGTCTATATGGATGCCTGCGTGCATTGCGGTGCCTGCTCTGACAAATGTCACTATTTCCTGGGTACCGGCGACCCCAAGAACATGCCGGTCGCGCGCCAGGATTTGATGCGCAAGGTGTATCGCCGCTATTTCACCGTTGCTGGCAAGTATTTTCCCAAGTTGGTGGGCGCAGTTGACCTGACCCGCGAAGTGCTTGACGAGTGGTTCAGCTACTACCACCAGTGCTCAGAGTGCCGCCGTTGCTCGGTGTTTTGCCCCTATGGTATTGACACCGCCGAAGTCACCATGGCTGCCCGCGAGATCATGGACTCGATCGGCATGGGGCAGAAATACTCCAACGAGATCATTGGCAAGGTGCACCGCATTGGCAATAACCTGGGCATTCCAGGGCCGGCACTGATCAACACGCTGGAAGGTCTTGAAGAAGACACCAAAGATGACACGGGGTTTGACATCAAGTTCCCGCTGGACGTCAAAGGGGCCGAGGTCTTGCTGATTACCCCATCGGCCGACTTTTTCTCGGAGCCGCACGTCGAGAGCCTGATTGGCTATGCCAAGGTGTTTCACGCCGCAGGTATCAGTTGGACCCTGAGTTCTCATGCCTCCGAGGCCGGCAACTTTGGCATGTTCATCGGCAACTATGAGCAGATGCGCAACATCTCGATGCGCGTCCGAGAAGCGGCGCTTGAGCTCGGCGTCAAGCGCATTGTGGTCGGCGAGTGTGGGCACGCCTGGCGCGTGGCCTACAGTTTCTGGAACACACTGATTGGTCCCTTTGATTTCCTGGACCAGCGCTACCCGGTACCCCAACATATTTGCGAGGTCACTGACGACCTGATTCAAAAGGGTGCGCTGAAGTTCGACAAGGAAGCCAACGACAGCCGGATCATCACCTTTCATGATTCGTGTAATGTGGCGCGGGCATCGCGCATGGGCAACATGCCTGGTGGCCAGTTTGTCATTCCACGTCGCATCATTACGTCAGTCGCCAACAATTTTCACGACATGGCCCCCGAGACGATCCACGAGAGCACCTTTTGCTGCGGTGGTGGTGGAGGCCTGCTGACCGATGACCTGATGGAGTTGCGCGTCAAGGGTGCGCTACCCCGCATGGAAGCGCTCAAGCATGTGGTGGACGACCACGACGTCAATTTCATGGCCACCATCTGTGCGATCTGCAAAGCGCAATTCACCAAGGTGCTGCCCTACTACGGTTTCAACATGAGTATGGTCGGCGGCGTTCATCAGTTGGTCAGCAAGGCGATCCGCCTGGGTGACAAGTAATCCGTCCTTTAGGCAGTCCTTATAAATTTCAGGAGATTCCGACATGTCAGCAACCACAGAAGCCCCTGCCGTTCAGGCACTGAACTTTCGCCGCTTTAAAGACGGCGACAGCAAGGTGAAGTCCCTGCAGAAAGATATTTTTGATGCCGGTCACTCGCACAAATGCCCCACCTACATTCAGAGCACTCCGCCATGCCAAGGTAGCTGCCCGGCAGGTGAGGATATTCGGGGTTACCTGAATATTGTTCGGGGTGTTGAAAAACCACCGGCAGGCATGAAGTGGCAAGAATACGCATTTCGCCGTCTGACCGAAGCCAATCCATTTCCCTCGGTGATGGGCCGTGTCTGCCCGGCACCGTGCGAGTCCGGTTGCAACCGCAATCAGCTCGAAGACTTTGTCGGCATCAACAGTGTCGAGCACTTTTTGGGTGACTACGCGGTCCACAACAAGCTGGCTTTCAACAGGCCCGCTCATGCATCTGGCAAGTCGGTCGCCGTGATTGGTGGTGGTCCGGCCGGCCTGTCTGCGGCCTACCAGCTCGCCTTGAAGGGCCACTCGGTGACCTTGTTTGACGAGCGGGCCGAGCTCGGCGGCATGATGCGGTACGGCATTCCGGGGTTCCGCACACCGCGTGACGTACTGGACGCTGAGATTCAGCGCATTCTGGATTTGGGTGTGACCGCACGGCTGAATTGCCGCATCGGTAAGGACATCACGATGGCGCAGATTCGCGCTGACTTCGACGCCGTGTTTCTGGGACTTGGTGCCCAGGCTGGGCGCGCTCTTCCGGTGGACGGGTCCGATGCGCCCAATGTGGTCACGGCGACTGCCTTCCTCAAGGCCTTCAACGATGGCCGTCTGCGCCATGTCGGCAAACGTGTGGTGGTGGTTGGCGGTGGTGACACCTCGATTGACGTGGCAACGGTGGCACGGCGTCTGGGCCATATCGACAAAATTCATGAGTCAGACCGTCCCGAAAACGTGATCGGCGGCAACATGGCCCATGACGTGGCCGAAGCTTCGGTACGCCAGGGCGCAGAGGTGACGCTGACCTCCATTTTTGCGGTCGACAAAATGCAGGCCAGCCGCCATGAGGTTGAGCACGCGCAGTCCGAGGGCATCACCATCCGTGGCGGCATGGCTCCGATCGGCGTGGTCCGCGATGCGACCGGCCGTGCCACAGCGTTGCGCGTCATTCAATGTGAGGCCAAGATCGTCAGTGGCCGCCTGGACATCAAGAACATTGCTGGCACCGAAGAAGACATTGAAGCTGATTTGATTGTGTCGGCGATCGGCCAGGCGGTTGATTTCTCCGGTCTGGAGGAATTCAACAACGGCAAGGGCGCCATCAACAGCGACAAGAATTACCAGGTGCAGGGTCAACCCGGTGTGTTTGTCGGTGGCGACGTGATTCGTCCGCACCTTTTGACCACCGCCATTGGGCATGGTGCCATTGCCGCTGACGGCATTGATCGCTTCCTGCAAAATGAAGCCTTGGAAAAGCGGCCAAAGATCGACGTCCATGCGTTTGATCTGAAACGCAAGATGCTGGAGAAGGGCTACACCTTCGCCGAGGCTCCGGAGCCTATGCGCGGCACCTGCAACAGCAATGTGGCGATTCACAATTTTGATGACCGCTCGGACCGCTACGTGATTTCGCACAAGGAACTGTTCCTCGGCCATTTTTCTTACACCGAACGCAATCGCCGCGGCATCACGTCGCTGACAGCCGCGGAAGCCCTCAACAACTTTCAGGAGCGTTTACAGCCGCTGCTTGAGGCGCAGGCCATGGCCGAGGCCAAGCGTTGCATGAGTTGCGGTCAGTGTTTTGAATGTGACAACTGTGTGGTGTACTGTCCGCAGGTAGCAGTGTTCAAAGTGCCCAAGGCCAAAGCCACCACCGGGCGTTATGTCGATACCAACTACAACAAGTGTATTGGCTGCCATATTTGCGCTGACGTATGCCCCACTGGCTACATCCAGATGGGTTTGGGGGACTGATTCCATGTCGCTTTGCACTGTCTTTGCACCAGGCGTGCGTCGGCTGTGGATCTGTGCTGTCATGCTGCTGGCTTGGAGCTTGGGGGCTCAGGCGCAAAATGCCAACGCAGGGCGCGTGCCAAAGCCGGTGATCGAACCGGCTCGCAGTGGCCAGTGTGTTGAAAGCCCTGACTTTATGCGCCGCAACCATATGCTGCTGTTGAAACATCAGCGCGTGGATACCTTGCGCGGCGGCGTGCGAACCGGCAAGTACAGTTTGCAGGGGTGTATTGAGTGCCATGCCAGTCAGAAGACCAACAGTGTGAGCGCCAGCGACAGCAACTTCTGCCAGAGCTGCCATAACTATGCAGCGGTCTCGCTGGATTGCTTTGGTTGCCATGCCAGCAAGCCAGCCTCAACGACAGCACAGGTTGCGAAGACACCGCTGGTATCCACCGAGCAGCAGGTTAAGCCATGAAGCCAGACACATCACAACCCACCCATGGTGATCACAACCCGACCCCAAGTCGGCGCGGCTTCCTGGGTGTCGCGGCCGCCGGTCTGGCGGGTGTCCTGATTGCACCCGGCGTACGTCTGATTGAAATCGCGCAAGCGGCACCTGCCGCCACGGGTGCCACCAGCAAAGTGCGCTGGGGAATGTTGATTGACAGTTCCAAATGCAGCAGCGGATGCACCGACTGTGTAAGCGCCTGCAATACCGAGAACGGCCTGTCGGGTGGTACCTTGCCCACTGATTCGCAATGGATTCGCAAGATCGAGATCAAGGACGTGCACTCCGGCAAGCTGCAGTCACTGCCCATGATGTGCCAGCACTGCGCGGAGCCACCCTGTGTCGACGTCTGCCCCACGGGTGCCTCGTTCAAGCGCGCTGATGGCATTGTGCTGGTCGACAAACACATTTGTATCGGGTGCCGCTATTGCATGATGGCTTGCCCGTACAAGGCGCGCTCGTTTGTTCACTCACCGCAAACCAATCAGAACCCGAACGTCCCTCGCGGCATGGGAACGGTGGAGTCGTGCACTCTGTGTGTGCACAAGGTGGATCGGGGTGAACAACCCGCTTGTGTCAGCGCCTGTTCACAGGCCGGGCATGAAGCCATTGTGTTTGGCGACCTGAATGACCCCAACAGTGAGATTTCCAAGCGTGTTGCCAAATATCCGGCTCGCCAGATTCGCGAAAACCTCAACCTCAATACCGGCGTTCGCTATTTGGGAGTCTGAAGCATGAAAATCACCTTGCGAGAACTCAAGGGCAGTAGCCCCGGGTACTACACGCTTCTGGGAGGGTTGGCTCTGGTTGCCCTGATTGGCCTGATTGCCGTGTGGTACATGGAGCATAACGGTCACATCGTCACGGGCATGAACAACCAGATTGTCTGGGGTCTGCCGCACGTTTTTGCCGTATTCCTGGTCGTGGCAGCGTCAGGTGCCCTGAACGTAGCGTCGATGGCATCGGTGTTTGGAAAAACCGAGTTCAAACCCTTGGCGCCCTTGTCCGGCATGTTGGCGATCTCATTGCTGATCGGCGGACTGACGGTTTTGATGCTTGATCTGGGCCGTCCTGATCGGCTGATCGTGGCGATGACGTATTACAACTTCAAGTCGATCTTTGCGCTGAATATTTTTCTGTATTCCGGGTTCACCGGGTTTGTCATTGCCTATCTTTGGACCATGATGGAGCACCGGATGAATCGCTTTACGCCGTTGGCAGGCTTGTTTGCGTTTATCTGGCGCATGGCACTGACTACCGGAACCGGGTCGATTTTCGGGTTTCTGGTGGCCCGTCAGGCTTATGATTCTGCGTTGCTCGCGCCATTGTTCATCGCCCTGTCTTTCAGCTACGGGCTGGCGGTATTCCTGCTGGTTTTGATGGCAGCAAGCCTTGGCAGCGGACGTCCCATCGGGAACACCATGATGGCGCGATTTGCCCGCCTGCAAGTGATCTTTATCTCTGCCGGGCTGTACTTTGTCACCATTTACTATCTGACCAACCTGTATTTCACCCGCCACCACGCGTTTGACCACTTCATCCTGCTTAGTGGCAGTGTCTATACCTATCTGTTCTGGTTGGGACCGGTAATACTCGGTGGGGTGCTTCCTCTGGCTTTGCTGCTGCATCCCAAAATCGGCCAAATGCGTGGGCGCATCGTGGCCTGTGCCGGTTTGGTGGTTGCCGGTGGATTTGCCCAGATGTATGTCACCATCATCGGTGGTCAGGCTTTCCCGCTCGTGCTGTTTCCTGGCAAAGAAGTGCGCAGTACCTTCTACGATGGTGTCATCAACAGTTATTCGCCGACATTACCGGAGTGGTTGCTGGGTTTTGGGGGGATTGCGATCGTCGGGATCATTGTTCTTCTGTCGTTAAAGGTACTGGGCTTTTTACCTGCCGATCTGGCCGATGAAGAATCAGCTGATACGAACGCCACAACACCTGCTGCTGCACACTGATCTTGCCATAGCATGGCGCGCGTACTGGTTTCAGCGGCTCACAAGTCGTCTGGAAAAACAACCATCACTGTTGGACTGTGCGCCGCGCTCAGCGCGAGGGGCTTGGCAGTCCAGCCTTTCAAGAAGGGGCCGGATTTCATCGACCCCATGTGGCTGACCCAAGCCAGTGGTCGCAGTTGCTTCAATCTGGACCCCTACCTGTCAAATAGCGACCAAATCAGTTCGCTGTTTGGCCGATGGGCTGCAACGGCTGACATCAGCATTGTCGAGGGCAACAAAGGCCTGTACGACGGTTTGGCACTGGACGGCAGCAACAGCAATGCGGCATTGGCCAACTTGCTGGACCTCCCGGTGGTGCTGGTGCTCGATGCACGTGGCATGACACGTGGCATCGCGCCATTGATCCTCGGTTATCAGGCTTTTGATTCGCAGATCCGGATTGCCGGAGTGATCCTCAACCAGCTTGGTGGTGCCCGCCATGAATCCAAACTCAGGGCGGTGATCGAGCATTACACCAATGTCAAAGTGCTCGGCGCGGTGGCACATGATCCTTTACTCGGCGTGCTCGAGCGGCATCTTGGCCTGATGCCCAGCCGCGAACTCGCTGACCCGCAGACCCTGGTTCAGTCCATCGGCGAACGTATTTCACAGCAGGTCGATCTCAGTGAACTGCTGCAGGTTGCACGTGGCGTCGAACCCTTGCCATTAACGCCTGTCGAGTCAGCAAAGGCAAGTTCAAGTCAAGACCGCTTGCGTATTGGTGTCGCCGTTGATCAGGCTTTCGGCTTTTACTACCCGGATGATTTGCAGGCGCTGGGTGACGCGGGTGCTGATATCGTCCGCTTCGACGCTCTGAGAGCCCCACGGCTTCCGGACATTGACGGTTTATTTATCGGTGGTGGCTTCCCTGAAGTTTTCATGGCCGAACTCTCTGCCAATGAAGCCATGCGCAACAGCATTCGAGAAGCGGTTGAGCAGGGCCTGCCGGTTTACGCCGAATGCGGTGGGCTGATGTATCTGGCGCGCAGCTTGCGCTGGAAGAACCAACAGTTCAACATGGTCGGTGCGCTGCCGGCCGACGTTGTGATGCACGAAAGGCCGGTCGGAAGAGGTTATGTATCGCTCAAGCTCACCCCGCAGGCACCCTGGCGAACATATGACGGCTCGGGCTCGGTGCGCGGGCATGAGTTTCACTATTCCAGTCTGGAGAACGTTGCACCGGATGTCAAATTCGCCTATGAAGTGACCCGAGGACATGGAGTCGACGGTGACCATGACGGGTTGGTCTATCGCAATGTGCTCGCCTCGTATACACACCTGCGCACCGGGGCTGGCTCCAATTGGGCTCCCGCCTTCGCCGCATTTGTGCGCTCGGTCAAAGAGTCGAAACAACACCAAGAACGAACCCACCAACCGTTTTGTGTGCACGTCAAAGATCAGTCCATTGCTACTGACTCGGAAGGTTATCTTCTTCAGGTCGACCAATGGTCTGAAGACTTCGCCCGTGCCCGTGCGCAGATGGAAGGGCTTGAACTGACGGATGCGCACTGGGAAGTTATTTATTTCCTCAGGGACTATTACGAAGAGCATCAGGTTCAGGCGCAGGTCCGTTTTATGATCAAACATTTCACGGAAACCTGGGGGGTAGAACGTGGCAACAATCATAATTTGCACGCCATGTTTCCCATTGGTGGTCCGCAAAAACAGGGCAATCGGTTGGCTGGTTTATGGAAAACCAAAGGCGAGCACTAATTTATTTATATAGGAGATCAGTATGTTTTCACTCACCAGCGCTGCAGCGCAGCAAATCCAGTTGGCGGCTCAGGCCAGCAGCGCGGAGCACATGGCCCTGCGACTTGCGGCCAAGCTCGACAGCGACGGCAGCCTGCAATACGGCATGGGCTTTGATGAGCCAGATGACGATGATCTCAAACTCAATCTTGAAGGTGTGAGCATTGTCATTGGCACTGAGCATCAGCCTTTGCTCGAAGAAACCACGCTCGACTTTGTTGAACTCGAACCCGGTGAGTTCAACTTCATCTTTGTGGATGGTCGTCAAACGCGGGGGGTGACCTCAGGTGGCTGCTCTTCCGGTGGCTGTGGCAGTGGTGGTTGCGGTAGCAAAGGTGGAGGTTGCCATTGAGCGCATCCGATCCTGAATCCCTGACCAGTGGTTGTGTCTACCTCATCGGAGCTGGCCCCGGTGATGCCGAGTTATTGACGCTGCGAGCGGTGCGCTTGTTGCAGCGCGCCGATGTGGTGGTGTACGACAACTTGGTGTCGGCAGAAGTGCTGGACTTTTTGCCGCCCGGCGCTGAGCGCATCTATGCGGGCAAGCGGCGCAATGAACACACCATGCGCCAGGAGCAAATCAATGCGCTGCTGGTCAAGTTGGCGCGCGAGGGCAAGCGGGTGGTGCGCCTCAAGGGCGGTGATCCATTTATCTTTGGACGCGGTGGCGAGGAACTGCAGACCCTGGCGGCGCATGGTGTTGCCTTTGAGGTTATCCCTGGCGTCACCGCTGCGTCAGGCGTCTCAAGTTATGCCGGCATCCCCCTGACGCATCGGGATTACGCCCAAACCTGTCTGTTTGTCACGGGCCACCTGAAGGACGGCACGGCCGATCTGGATTGGCCGAGTCTGGTGCGACCCAAGCAAACTGTGGTGATTTATATGGGTTTGAGTGGGCTTCCTGATATCTGCCAGCGGATGGTTCTTCATGGTGCACCATCGGACTTGCCGGTGGCCGTGGTGCAGGACGGTAGTAGCCCCACACAAAAAGTGGTGACGGGCACTCTGAGCACTATTGCCGAACGCGTCACGACGCAGAAACTTAAATCACCCAGTCTGACGATCATTGGCAACGTCGTCAAACTGCACGCCGAGCTTGCCTGGTTCAGGCCAAAAGCCAAAGCCGCCGACACGGCCGCATGAATTCTGGTGGGTGCTCTTCAGCTCTTTGTTTTGATGGCGGAATCACCAACCGCTTTGTGCCCGTCGGTCTCGCTGCGAAACTCAAAGGCAAAGACAGCCGCTTCAACCCGCGATTTCAGCTTGAGCTTGTCCATGATATGGTGCACGTGCAATTTGACCGTGTTGTGGCTGATGTCAAGCGCTTTGGCAATCACTTTGTTGCTTTGGCCGTGCGCCACATGGTTGAGCACTTCGCGCTCCCGTTCGGTCAAAGACGCCACCAGGTCACCTCGCACCGACACCTTTGGCCCGGACTGCAGCAATTGCGCCAGCTTCAAGGTCATGGCAGAGGCAACGACCATCTCGCCCCGTGCGGCGCGGCCGATGGCATCGATCATTTCTTCAGGCTCCATGTCCTTGAGCAGATAGCCACGTGCTCCTGCCCGCAATGCCGCCGACAAATCAGCTTCGCTGTCGCTCATGGTGAGAATGACCACGGGGGTCTCACAACCTTGCGACCGCACATGGCGCAACAAACTCAACCCGTCGGTTGACGCCAGCCGCAAATCAAAAACGGCAAGGTCAGGTTGATGCTCCCTCAGCATCGGAACCACCAGATCAGGATTTCCGGTGGCTCCCACCACCTGCATATTGCCCCGGTGGATCAACAACTCAGTCAGCCCGCTACGACACAGCGCATGGTCATCGACCAGCATCACCCGAATACTCATGCTCATTGACGCAGTGTAGGGGACAAAACGCTTGCCGGGATCAGCAGCCGAACACGGGTGCCACCACGCTCGTTGGTGCTGACATCCATGCTGCCACCCAATCGCTGGGCACGACTGCGCATGATTTCCAGACCAAAATGACTGGAACTGGTCATTTCTTTCGCCATAGCCACAATGGTTGACACTGATGGCACCCCCATACCCAAACCATCATCCTCAATACAAAACTCCAGTCCCGCCTCTGTTCGGTCAATACCCACCATCGCATGGCGGGCCATCGAGTGTTTGGCGGTATTGGCCAATGCTTCCTGAACTATGTGAAACACCTGAATCTCCTGTTCGTCGTTCAGGCCTAGTTGGCGAACCGAGTTTCGTATCTCCAGTTTAATCCCGGTACGGTCAAAAAAACCTTTGGCGATGCCATCGATCGCATGAAGCAAACCCAAAGGGTCCATGCGGGCGCGAAAGTACGTCATGACTTCACGCAAATTATGGTGCACTTCGCCGACAGCGTTTTTCACATCGTTAAAGTACTTGACTGACTGAAGGTCATCATGCGCCAGCATGGCGGCGTTCAAAAGCGGCAAGCGCATCTTCACGTAGGCCAGGGTCTGCGCAATAACATCGTGAATCTCGCCAACCATTTCCTGCCGCTCGCGCATCACCGTGGCGCGCAGTCGTTCCCGTTCCAGTCGGGCATTGTGCAAGGCCAGACCCAGCAACTGCCCGATCAGACGCAACATGGTTTCTGTTTCTGAGGCAAGGTGGACGGAATCCTCAAAAAACAGGTTGTAGATGCCCAGAATCTCCGGCCCATGGGGTAGCGAGATCACCAGTACGCGCTGACATTGCACACCAAAGTAGCTTTGTTGACTGTGTTGGGCACACGGACCCATGTCATCCATCCAGATCAGGGTGTCTTGGGCAGACGCCACACCACACATGCCGCAGCCGCGTTCTACATGACGCTCCGCGGCCACCACATGATCTGGCAGACCGAGCTGACTCACCAGGCGCATTTTCTGACCATCGTCTGTCAACACGCGCACGGCACCTGCCTTGGCTCCGGCCATGGCGATGATCGACACCAGGAATCGCTCCAACAGCATTTCAAGGTCGTTGATATCAGACATACCCAAGGCCGCTGCGGCAGCCAAGGCGTTTGCCGTGGAAATGCCATGCACCTCTTTGGTCATCATCATGGTGGGAGCGTTGATCATGGTCTACTCGATGCTAATACATTCGTTGCCTGCGATATAGCGTGAAAACCCGTAGTTGCACCATATTGGTGCATCGGCTACCCATTTGGTTTAGCTTAAATTACCCGTGGCGGCTATGGACGCTATCAAGTTCCTTACATGTAATAAGGGTTATTCATACGTCCCGATTTGACCCCTAGATTGCACCCACTGCATGTCCGCTGTACCACTCCACGACCCTACCCAACCCGTACTGAGCGGTGCCAGCACCGACATACGCACCACCACTTGTTATATGTGTGCCTGCCGTTGTGGCATCCGTGTGCATTTGCGCGATGGCGAGGTACGTTACATCGAGGGCAACCCCGAACACCCGCTGAACCAGGGCATCATCTGCGCCAAAGGCTCATCAGGGATCATGAAGCAGTATTCACCTGCGCGTCTGACCAAACCCCTCAAACGCAAGCCCGGTGCCGAACGCGGTGATGGCCAGTTTGAAGAAATCACCTGGGACGAAGCATTTTCGACGCTGGAGCAGCGGCTGCGCCACTTGCGCGCCACCGACCCCAAGCAATTTGCCCTGTTTACCGGCCGCGATCAAATGCAGGCTTTGACGGGTCTGTTCGCGCGCCAGTTTGGTACACCCAACTATGCCGCACATGGTGGTTTTTGCTCAGTCAACATGGCCGCTGGCATGATCTACACCATTGGCGGGTCGTTTTGGGAATTTGGCGGCCCGGACCTTGAGCGCGCCAAGCTGTTCGTGATGATCGGCACGGCCGAAGACCATCATTCCAACCCGATGAAGCGTGAACTTTCCAAGTTCAAGCGAAACGGTGGCCGTTTCGTCTCCATCAACCCGGTGCGAACGGGTTATTCAGCGATTGCAGATGAATGGGTACCCATCAAGCCTGGGACCGATGGCGCCCTAATGCTGGCATTCATTCACGAACTGCTGAAACAAGGTCTCTACGACCGCGAGTTTCTGACCCGTTACACCAACTCCGGGCAATTGGTGAATCAGGATACGAGCAGCGACGACTTCGGCATGTTTTTGCGCAAGGCTGACGGCGACATTGTCAACCCGCTGCGCCCCGCCAATTTTCAATGGTGGGACCGGCACACCGACAGCGCCGTGGCCGACCACACCGAGGGTGCAGACCCGGCGCTGCTTGGCCGTTTCAAAATGCCTGATGGCACTACTGCCGTGCCGGCATTCCAACTCCTGCAAGACCGTGTCAAAGCCTACACCCCAGAGTGGGCCGAAGGCATCACCGGCATATCTGCAGCGACCATTCGCCGCTTGGCGCACGAAATGGGCATTACAGCGCGCGATCAGAAGATCGAGTTGCCCATTGCCTGGACCGACTGCTGGGGCAAACGCCACGAAACCGTCACCGGCAACCCGGTGGCCTTTCACTCGATGCGCGGCCTGGCCGCACACTCCAACGGATTTCACAGCATCCGCACGCTGGCGATCCTGATGTCGTTGCTGGGCACCATTGACCGACCGGGCGGTTTCCGGCACAAGGCACCCTATCCACGCGCCGTGCCACCCAACGCCCGCCCACCCAAAGGCCCCCAAGATGTCAAGCCCAACACGCCGTTGGGGGGTGCGCCGTTGGGTTGGCCCGAAAGCCCGGACGACCTGTTTGTCGACGACCAGGGCCAACCGGTGCGCATTGACAAAGGGTTTTCGTGGGAACACCCGCTGTCGGCTCACGGGCTGATGCACAACGTGATCACCAACGCGGTGCGCGGCGACCCCTACCACATTGACACCCTGCTGATCTTCATGGCGAACATGGCGTGGAACTCCACCATGAACACCTCTGAAGTGCGCAAGATGCTCAACGACAAACATGCGGATGGCGACAAAAAGGGTGAATACAAAATTCCGTTCCTGGTGGTGTGCGATGCCTACCAGTCGGAAATGACGGCATTTGCCGACCTGATCCTGCCCGACACCACCTACCTGGAGCGCAACGACTGTATGTCGATGCTGGACCGCCCCATTTCCGAGTTCGACGGCCCGGTGGACGCGGTGCGGGTTCCCATTCTGCCGCCCAAGGGCGACTGCAAGCCGTTCCAGGAGGTGCTGATCGAGTTGGCCAGCCGCCTGCAGTTCCCCGCTTTCACCCAGGCCGACGGCGCCCGCAAGTTCAAAAGCTACCCTGACTTCGTCGTCAATTACGAGACCGCACCGGGCTCTGGCATCGGGTTCCTCTCGGGCTGGCGCGGCAAGAGCGGCGAAAAATCCATGCGCGGTGAACCCAACCCGAACCAATGGGAGATGTACGCCAAGAACAACTGCTTCTTCCATTACGAGATGCCGCATGAGCACCAGTACATGCGCAATTGGAACAAGGGCTACATGGAATGGGCGCAGAGCATCGGTATCCGCCGCGATAAAGATCCCATCGTCATCCACATCTACTCTGAATTCCTGCAAGGGTTTCGCCGCGCCGCTCAAGGCAAACGTGCCGGCAAGCAGCCGCCAGACGCACTGCGCAAGCGCGTGGAGACCTATTTTGACCCGCTGCCGTTCTACTACGCTCCGCTCGAAGAGCAGGCCACGGACAAAGCCAAGTACCCGCTCAATGCCCTGACCCAGCGCCCGATGGCCATGTACCATTCCTGGGACTCACAGAATGCCTGGCTGCGCCAGATTCATACCCACAACTACCTGTTCGTCAACCCCAAAACAGCGGGCCGCGAAGGCATCACCGACGGTGGCTGGATGTGGGTTGAATCGCAGTGGGGCAAAGTACGCTGCATGTGCCGCTATTCTGAAGCCGTTGAACCCGGCACGGTCTGGACCTGGAACGCCATTGGCAAATCCAAAGGTGCCTGGAACCTGACGCCTGATGCCAACGAATCACAACGGGGTTTCCTGCTCAACCACCTGATTTCCGAGGAACTGCCGGCTTCGGCGGACGGCGCGCACATCTCCAACTCTGACCCGATCACCGGGCAGGCTGCCTGGTACGACGTGCGCGTGCGCATCTACAAGGCTGAGGCGGGTGAGCCTGCTGAAACATTTCCACAGTTCAAGGCCGTACCCGCAGCGCCCGGGGTACAGGCCAGCTTGCCGCGCTGGCAAGCCTGGTTTGCGGGCAAGGGGATGCAGAAATGACCCAACTCGCTTTAGTCATTGACCTGAACGTGTGTGTAGGCTGCCATGCCTGCGTGACCAGTTGCAAACAGTGGAACACCTCGGGTTCTGCCGGTTATCTGACCGACCTGGACCCGTACGGCGCGGACCCCAACGGCACCTTCTTCAACCGGGTGCAAACCTTTGAGGTCGGCGAGTTTCCCAACACCCAGACCGTGCATTTCCCCAAATCCTGCCTGCACTGCGAAGAGCCGCCTTGCGTGCCGGTGTGCCCCACGGGCGCCAGCTACAAACGTGCTGAGGACGGCATTGTGCTGGTGGACTACGACAAGTGCATTGGCTGCAAATACTGTACCTGGGCCTGCCCCTACGGTGTGCGTGAATTTGACGAGCAGCGCAAGGTGATGACCAAGTGCACCCTGTGCGTGGACCGTGTCACCAGTACCACGCTACCGGAAGCAGAGCGAAAACCGGCCTGTGTACTGGCGTGTCCTGCCAATGCACGCCTTTTTGGCGATGTGCACGATCCGGAATCCGTGGTCTCCAAGGCGATCACTGAGCGGGGTGGCTACCCGCTGATGCCCGAATGGGGCACCAAGCCATCCAACCATTACCTGCCACGGCGCAAGACCGAGATGCGGATTCACCCCGAGGATCTTGAGCGGGTCGACAACCCGCTCAAGATCGACACCAAGCTGCCCGACAGTTATCGTGGCGCGGGCCGTGAAGACTTTGCCACCTGAACCTCAACCGCGATTCCCAACATGCAACCCGCTTTTTCCGTTATTTTTCTCACCACCCTGGCCGGTGCGGCACAAGGCCTGTTTCTCGCGCTTTATGGCACAGAGGTGTCAGGTATTGGGGCACTGACCCCGCAGGAACAACAAGGCTTTTTGGCCACTGGCAGTCTGGTCGCGCTGGTTTTGACCGGATTGGGCTTGATCGCATCGTTTTTCCACCTCGGGCACCCGGAGCGGGCCTGGCGTTCTGCGGCCATGTGGCGCACCTCCTGGCTGTCGCGTGAAGTCATCGCACTGCCCATTTTTATGGGCGGCCTGTTTGTTTACGCACTGGCACATCTCTTGGGTTTGCCCATGACCCCGGTGATTGGCGCACTTACGGTGCTGGCTTGCCTGACCCTGTTTGTCTGCACCGCAATGATCTACGCTTCGGTGCGTTTCCTACAGGAGTGGGCTAGTGCCTTGACGCTGGTGAACTATTTTCTGCTTGGCTGCGCTTCCGGTTTGACGCTGGCCACTGCCCTGGCGGCCCTCAAAGGCGTGCCGGGTCTGGTGACTCCCTACGCCATGGCGGCTGTGGTGTTGACTTTGTTGGCCTGGATCACCCGCACCGCGTCTCTGATACGTAACGCGCGTCTGAAACCCAAGTCGACCCTGCAAAGCGCCATCGGCATCAAGCACCCGCGAATCGTGCAGAAGTCACAGGGTTTTATGGGAGGCTCGTTCAACACGCGGGAGTTTTTCCACGGTCGCAGCGCCGAGATGCTGCGCTCCATCAAATGGATCTTCCTGCTGCTGGTATTTCCAGTTCCTTTGTTGCTTTTGGCGATGGGTGCTTCTTCGGCATCTGCTGGACTGCTGACGGCTGCCTTCGCCTTGCAATACCTGGGGCTGCTGGCTGAACGATGGTTCTTTTTTGCGCAAGCCAACCACCCACAAAACCTGTATTACCAGACCATCTCCTGAGTCGGCGGATCTGTCAGCGCAGGCCCTGCCAACATTCACCTTGGGCATCATGAACCGTTTTGACCTGTGTTGCGGCGTTCCCGCATTCAAGAAACTGGCAATTTTTGCCCGTCCCTTCATTCTTCTGGCGCTGTTCGTTCTGCTAGGCAACTCGGCGCACGCCGCAGCCGAGAGTGTGGTGCCCGCCTCAACTCTGCCTTGGTGGTTCTGGCCATTGGCCCTGTTTGTCACCTGTTTTTTGATTGGCATCGTCGCCGTGCCGGCCGGCATTGGCGGCGGCACCCTGTTTGTGCCCATCATTGGCGGTTTTTTTCCGTTTCACCTGGACTTTGTACGCGGTGCCGGATTGCTGGTCGCGTTGGCCAGTGCCCTGGCCGCTGGCCCATTGTTGCTGCGCGGTGGGCTTTCAAGCTTGCGGCTGGCGCTGCCACTCGCCCTGTTGGCGGCCATGAGTTCCATTGCCGGGGCCATGTTGGGTCTGGCAATGCCGGCATCGACGGTGCAGATCCTGCTTGGAGTGATCGTTCTCGGCATCGTGGTGCTGATGTTCACCGCCAAAAAATCGGAGTTTCCAGTGGTATCCCAACCGGACCGCCTCTCCAGTGCTCTGGGTATTCACGGCATTTTCATTGACGGTGCATCGGGCAACGCCATCAACTGGCAGGTGCACCGCACACCGATGGGTCTGTTCTTGTTTTTGCTGATTGGCGTCATGGCGGGGATGTTTGGCATCGGCGCGGGGTGGGCCAACGTGCCTGCCCTGAACCTGCTGATGGGTGCCCCTTTGAAAGTGTCTGCAGGCACCTCCAGTCTGGTACTGTCGCTGGTGGATTCTTCTGCCGCATGGGTTTACATCAACCGGGGCGCGGTCTTGCCGATGATCGCCGTGCCCTCCGTGGTGGGCATGATGGCGGGTGCCAAAATCGGTGCCCGGTTGCTGAGTGTGCTCAAGGCCTCGGTGATTCGCAAAATGGTGATTGCCTTGCTACTGTTCGCCGGCATTCGCGCCCTTCTCAAAGGTCTGGGCATCTGGATTTAAGGACTAACCCACATCATGATTGCACCCACTGCAGAAAACACCACGCTTCAGAAAGCCGAGGCCACACGCTATGCCAGCATTTTGGACTGGGGTACGCGTCTTGGACTGCTGGTTCTGATTCTGAGCTTTGCCGCTTACGTTCTGGGACTGACCACCCCCCTGGTGGCACTGCAGGACTTACCCCAGTTGTGGAATCAACCGGTCGCGGTTTTTCAGCATAAGACCGGCACACCCCTGGGCTGGGGCTGGCTGTCCATGCTGGGCAAGGGGGACATGCTCAACCTGCTGGGCATTGCCATCTTGGCCGGTTGCTCGATTCCGCCTTTGTTGAGCCTGATCCCGCTGTACCTCCAGCGGCGCGACTTCACCTATGCCGGTATTTGCCTGGCCATCATGCTGGTGCTGGTGCTGGCCGCATCCGGCGTTCTGACCGGAGGGCATTGAACATGGGTCAGGTCTTTACCCGCTTGCTGTTGGCCACCGAACATACCGAGTTTGATACCGGGTCCGAGGCCGTTGCGCTGAGCATGGCCAAACGTTGTGGCTTGCCGCTGGCCACCGTATTGCCACTGATCAGCAACCCCGAGTACGAAGCACTGGCGCCAGAAATCGCCACCCGCGCTGAAGCAGAGGCTGCGGCCAAAATTGCCCAGATTCGTTCTGAGGCCGACCAGCAAGGCGTGGTCATTGACTTGCATGTGCGACGCGGCGAGGAGCCGTATCAGGAGATCGTTGACGAAGCGCGGGACCGCAAGACCGAGTTGATCATCGTGCGCCGGCGCGGCAAGCGCGGCTTTCTGGCCAAGTTGATGATGGGCGAAATGGTCAGCAAGGTGCTGGCACACGCGCCCTGCCACGTCTTGTTTGCACCCCGCGGCGCACGGATGTGGAGCCAGTGTGTTCTGGTGGCAGCCGAGCCCGGTGTCCAAGGGTTGCGCTTGGTCAGCACCGCCGCGGCCATTGCCGCCGAATGCAGCCTGCCGCTGCATCTGGTCTATGTCACGGCGACCGACAAGCCCGCCGCCGATACCGACAGCTTTCTGGCACAAGCCAGGAAAGCCGCGCTCAATTCCGGTATCGCACTGCAGACCCAGGTGCGCCATGGCAAAGCCTATGCCGAGATCATTGCTGCGGGCTCGGCGATACAGGCCGATTTGCTGGTGATTGGCAGTCGCAACGACAGCCACGTCGGTCATGCCATGATTGGTGGCGTGGCGCAAAAAATCATCGGCTTGTCGGACAATCCGGTGCTTGCGCTCAATTTAACCTGAACCCCCTGGAGAACTGCGATGAGTGACGCCCTGAATTACCTGATCAAGACCCGGCCCGAGACCATCAGCCATTACTTTGCCTTTCTGAAACAGACCGGCACCCATCTGGACCCCAAAACCAGAAACCTGATCTCCGTCATCACCAAGGTCTACTCCCAGACCGACCGTGGTTTTCGCCAGTACCTGGGCCGCGCTCTGCGCGAGGGTTGCACACCGATGGAAGTGCTTGACGCCCTGCTGATGGCCTTCCCGGCACTGGGACTGGCCAAGATCACTTGGGCAGTGGACATTATTCTCGACATGAACATCCCGGGTTTTGACCCAGACGTCATCAACCAGAAGACCCCTGCACCGGCCGAGTGGCGCGACGTGATGGCCAGCAAGGACGTCAAGGACGGACAGGTTACCCGCACCGAATGCCAGGGTCGCGGGCTGTTTGTCTATCGTGAGGGGAAGACGTTTCAGATTTACGACAGCCACTGCCCGCACCAAAGCACCAACATCCCGGAACTGGCCATCAGCGGCACCACCTTGACCTGCCCCAAACACCAATGGGAATTTGATGCGCACGATGGTAGCTGCATCAAAAAGGGCAACACCGGCTTGACACGAATCGAATCGAAAGTGGTCAAGGGTCGCCTGTTGGCGCACTGGTAAACAACCAGGATGCGGCAACGCGCGGCGAGTTCAGCCCGCGGTATCGGCCCGACGAACGCTGTCGGGCCAAACACCGGCTAGTTGTACCGTGCAGCCATCACGTCAAGGTGGATCGGCTTGATGCGCGAGCCCTTGCCGGCGCAGCCAAAGGCCTCAAAACGCAGTTTGCAGATTCCCATGGCCGCCTTGCGCGCGGCGATCAGGCTTTTACGCGGGTCGAACTCGCTGGGATTTTTGGCAAAACTCTCACGCATGGCACCGGTCATGGCCAGGCGGATGTCGGTGTCAATGTTGACCTTGCGCACGCCATTCTGAATGCCACGCACGATTTCTTCCACCGGCACACCGTAAGTTTCTTTCAACTCGCCGCCGTACTGGCGGATGATCGCCAGCCACTCCTGCGGCACACTGCTGGAGCCGTGCATCACCAGATGCGTATTGGGAATTTGCGCATGAATTTGCGCGATGCGGTCGATCGCCAGGATGTCGCCCGTGGGCTTGCGGGTGAATTTGTAAGCGCCGTGGCTGGTACCAATGGCAATCGCCAGCGCATCGACGCCGGTCTTGGCGACAAAGTCTTTGGCCTGCACCGGGTCGGTCAGCATCTGGTCGTGGCTGAGTTTGCCTTCGGCGCCAATGCCGTCTTCTTCGCCGGCATCACCGGTTTCCAGGCTACCCAGACAACCTAATTCACCTTCCACCGACACACCCACGGCATGCGCCATTTCGCAGACCTTGCGGGTGATGTCCACGTTGTACTCATAGCTGGAGGGGGTCTTGCCGTCGCCCATGAGCGAGCCATCCATCATCACGCTGGTAAAGCCAGAGCGGATCGACTGCTGGCACACTGCAGCGGTGGTGCCGTGATCCTGATGCATCACCACCGGAATGTCCGGATAGGTTTCAACAGCGGCCAGCACCATGTGGCGCAGGTAGGCTTCGCCCGCATACTTGCGGGCACCTGCGCTGGCTTGCAGGATCACCGGACTGTCGGTGGCCGCGGCGGCCTCCATGATGGCCTGGATTTGCTCCAGATTGTTGACGTTGAAGGCAGGCACGCCATAGCCGTTTTCAGCGGCGTGGTCGAGCATTTGACGAAGGGATACGAAGGCCATGGTTTGTCTCCTGGTTTTACTGATGAAAATTGACTCTAGCGCTTATCTGGAATGCGAGAGATGCTATGTTTTTTGTGTTTACTTGGCGGCTTGCGTTGAATGCCGCCCTATGGCTCCGCGCTTGGATCGTCGGCCGTGCGCCTGCTCACCGCAGCCATTGGGGTCAGAGCCGTCTGCGCTTCGCTTCGCGGATCTGACCCCAAAGGCTGCTGAGTCAGCCTTCGGCGCGCTTTTGCAAAATCTCAAACGCCGGCAGCGTCTTGCCTTCCAGCACTTCAAGAAACGCGCCGCCGCCAGTGCTGATGTAACCCACGTCTTTCTCGATGCCGTACTTGGCAATGGCTGCCAGCGTGTCACCCCCCCCGGCGATGCTGAACGCATCCGACTCGGCAATGGCCATGGCAATGGTCTTGGTGCCGTTCTCGAATGCGGGAAATTCAAACACGCCCACCGGGCCGTTCCACACAATCGTGCCTGCGGCCTTGAGCTGCGCAGCGAGTTTGGCTGCAGTTTGCGGGCCGATGTCGAGAATCATGTCGTCGTCGGCCACATCGGTGGCGGCCTTGACCGTGGCAGGTGCGTCAGCGGCAAAGGTTTTGGCGCAGACCACGTCGGTGGGGATGGGTACGTCGGCACCACGCGCTTTCATCGCGGCAATCACGGCCGTGGCTTCGCCCAGCAGGCTGGGTTCGGCCAGGCTTTTGCCGATTTTTAGCCCGGCGGCGAGCATGAAGGTGTTGGCGATGCCGCCCCCCACAATCAGGTTGTCGACATTTTTGGCCAGCGCTTGCAGGATGCTGAGCTTGGTGCTGACTTTGCTGCCCGCCACAATCGCCACCAGCGGGCGTTTGGGGTTGGCCAGGGCTTTGTTGATGGCGTCAATTTCAGCCGCCAACAGGGGGCCGGCGCAAGCGATTGGGGCGAACTGGGCAATGCCGTAGGTGGTGCCTTCAGCGCGGTGGGCAGTGCCAAAGGCGTCGTGCACAAACACGTCGCACAGTGCGGCCATTTTTTTGGCCAGGTCTTCGTTGTTTTTCTTCTCCCCTTTATTGACGCGGCAGTTTTCCAGCATCACGAGTTGACCGGGTTGAACGTCCACACCATCGACCCAGTTGGCTACGACCGGCACCTCACGCCCGAGCAGTTCACCCAGGCGCTTGGCCACGGGTGCAAGTGAGTCTTCGGGCTTGAACTCGCCTTCGGTCGGGCGGCCCAGGTGGCTGGTGACCATGACGGCGGCACCGGCCTCCAGCGCCATCTTGATGCACGGCACGCTGGCGCGGATGCGGGTGTCTTCGGTGATGTTGCCCGCATCGTCCTGCGGCACGTTGAGGTCGGCGCGGATGAACACCCGCTTGCCCTTGGCTTGACCCGCAGCAATCACATCAGCAAAACGCAAGACTTTCATGACAGACTCCAAAAGTTAATGACAAATCGGGCTCTAGCGCTTATTTAACAAGCGCCAGCAGCTACTAATTAAGAAGTTCAGAACAATTCTGGATCAGACGGTCGGGCTGACACGCCGCAATGGGTTGACCCATGTTGTAGCCATAGGGCAACAGCCACACCGCAACCCCGGCCGCGCGTGCGGTCGCCGCATCAATGCTGGAGTCACCGACGAACAGCGCGCGATCGGCAGTCACACCGAACCGGGTCAGGCAATGCGCAACACCGGCCGGGTTGGGTTTTTTGGTCGCCAAGGTGTCGCCACTGATCACCACATCGAACAAATCCGTGAGTTTCTGCACTTCCATCACGATCTGGGTGTAACGCTCTTCCTTGTTGGTCACCACCGCCAGCCGGGTGCCCTGCGCGCGCAGCGCTTCGAGGGTTTCGCGCACCTTCGGGTACAAATGACTGCGCGTACCACAGCGGCGGCCGTAAAACACGTTGTACTCGCCCACCATGGTGCGCAGCAGTTCGCTGGCACGGACTTCGTCGGGTGGCCGCCCGGTGGCAAACGCCACCGCGTCGACCAGCAGCGACAAGGTACCGTGGCCAATCCAGTCGTTAACCTGCTGTTGCGACACCAGCGGCAGATCGAAACGCGCAAGCGTGTCGTTGACCGCGTCCATGATTTCGGGCGCGGTCTCTACCAGCGTGCCATCCAGGTCAAACATGACCAGATCAAACTTGCGCATGAAACGGCCGCGCCTTAGTTGCCCGAGGGAACCACGGTGTCGGGCAGCGGCTCGGCACGCTTGCTGGCGGCGCGGTGCACGATGGTGCGGATGTTGGTCACCACGCGGTCCACCGTCAGGCCAAAGTGCTCGTAGAGCTTGGGAGCCGGGGCCGACTCGCCAAACGTGGGCATGCCCAGCACCACCCCGTGGCGGCCCACATACTTGCGCCAGAAGTCGGGGTGTGCAGCCTCGATGGCCAGCGCCGGGGTGTTGAACGGAATCACCATTTCCTGGTAAGCCGGCGGCTGACGGTCGAACACGTTGGTGCACGGCATGGACACCACCCGCACGCCAATACCATCCTCGGCCAGCACTTTTTGCGCCTTCATGGCGATTTCAAGCTCGGAGCCAGTCGACACGATCACGGCCTGAGGGTTTTCCGCCTCCGACAGGATGTAGCCGCCCTTGCGGATGTTGTCCACCATGCTGACATCGGTCAGACGCGGCAGGTTCTGGCGCGACAGGCACAGGGCGCTCGGGCCGTCACGGCGCTCAATCGAATGCGCCCAGGCCACTGCGGTTTCCAGTCCGTCGGCAGGACGCCACACGTCCAGTCCGGGGATGATGCGCATTGAAGGGATGTGTTCGATGCTCTGGTGCGTCGGGCCGTCTTCGCCCAGACCAATGGAGTCGTGGGTGAACACATGAATCACGCGGATCTTCATCAGCGCCGCCATGCGGATGGCGTTGCGGCTGTAGTCGCTGAAGGTCAGGAAGGTGCCACCGTAGGGGATGTAGCCGCCATGCAGCGCAATACCGTTCATGATGGCGGCCATGCCAAACTCGCGCACACCGTAGCTCAGGTGGTTGCCCCAGGTGTCACGGCTGGCACGCACGCAGCCCTTGAAGTTGGTCAGGTTGGAGCCGGTCAGGTCGGCACTGCCACCGAAAAACTCGGGCACCAGCGGCGCAATGGCGTCCAACGCGTTCTGACTGGACTTGCGGGTGGCAAAGGCCGTGGCGTTGCCCGCAATGGATTCCAGCAGACCTGGCAGCTTCTCGGAATATGCAGGCAAAAGGTCACCGGCCATGCGGCGCTCAAACTCGGCAGCGTCGTCCGGGTATAACGCGCGGTAGGCCTCAAAGCGGTCACGCCAGGCGCGCTCGGCCACCACACCGCGCGCCACGGCGTTCCAGCTGGCGGCGATGTCGGCCGGGATCTCGAACGGTGCCGATGTCCAGCCCAGTGCTTCACGCGTGGCGGCCACTTCGGCAGCTCCCAGCGCAGCACCGTGCACATCGTGCGTACCAGCCTTGTTGGGCGAGCCCATGCCGATCACAGTCTTGCAGCAGATCAGCGTGGGTTTGCCTGCGGCGTCGCCGGCTTGCGCCTTGGCAGCCTTGACCGCCGCGTCAATGGCAGCCGGGTCATGACCATCAACCCCAGGAATCACGTTCCAGCCATAGGCCTCAAAGCGCTTGGGCGTATCGTCCGTGAACCAGCCTTCGACATGGCCGTCAATCGAGATACCGTTGTCGTCATAGAAGGCCACCAGCTTGGACAGGCGCAGTGTGCCCGCCAGGGCGCACGCCTCGTGGCTGATGCCCTCCATCATGCAACCGTCACCCAAAAACACATAGGTGAAGTGATCAACGATGCTGTGCTGGACACCGCCTTCTTCGCGGTTGAACTCCTGTGCCAGCAGCTTTTCGGCCAGCGCCATACCGACGCCATTGGTGATGCCCTGACCGAGCGGACCGGTCGTGGTCTCCACGCCAGGGGTGATGCCGTACTCGGGGTGGCCCGCGGTCTTGCTGTGCAACTGGCGGAAGTTTTTCAGCTCTTCCATCGGCAGGTTGTAGCCGGTCAGGTGCAGCAGCGCATAAATGAGCATCGAACCATGCCCGTTGGAAAGCACAAAACGGTCACGGTTGGCCCAAAGCGGGTTGGTCGGGTTGTGGCTCAAGTGGCGGTTCCACAGCACTTCGGCAATGTCGGCCATGCCCATGGGCGCGCCGGGGTGGCCGGATTTGGCTTTTTCGACGCCGTCAACGGCGAGCATGCGAATGGCATTGGCCATCTGTTTGGCGAATTCGGGGGTGGGTGTTGTCATGGTCTTTTAAATGGTGAGAGTGTCTTTGAGTGAACGCGCAGTTTCTTGCGGTGCAAATCTTAGTCTTATCTGAAACGGGAAAAAGATCGGGCGGCGGAGACAGAGCAAATTTGCGCTGCAAATCCTGGTCTGTCCCCAGGCATCAGGAAGCCTTTTTCTGTCGCTCCATCATGCGCCAGACGAAGGGCGTGAAGATGAGTTGCATCGCCAGCTCCATCTTGCCACCCGGTACCACGATGGTGTTGGCGCGGCTCATGTAGCTGTCATGGATCATGTTCATCAGGTACTGGAAGTCGATGCCCTTGGGGTTACTGAAGCGGATCACCACCATGCTCTCGTCGGCACTCGGGATGTCGCGCGCAATGAACGGGTTGCTGGTGTCGACCATGGGCACACGCTGGAAGTTCACATGGGTGTGCATGAACTGCGGGCAGATGTAGTTCACGTAATCGGGCATGCGGCGCAGGATGGTGTCGGTCACCGCCTCGGTGCTGTAGCCACGTTGCTTCTTGTCACGATACAGCTTCTGGATCCACTCCAGGTTGATGACTGGCACTACCCCCACCAGCAAGTCGGGGTACTGGGCCACGTTTACCTCGTCGGTCACCACCGCGCCATGCAGACCCTCGTAATACAGCAAGTCGGTACCGGTGGGCACGTCCTCCCAAGGCGTGAAGGTGCCCGGGTCCTGCTTGTACGGCGCAGCTTCTTCTGCGTCGTGCAGGTACTTGCGGCGCTTGCCGGTGCCGGTTTCGCTGTAGTTGCGAAACAGCGCCTCCAGGTCGCCCAGCATGTTGTTTTCCGGGCCAAAATGGCTGAAGTTTTTGTTGCCGGCGGCTTCGGCTTCAGCAGCCTTGAGCTTCATGGCCTTGCGGTCATGACGGTGAAAGCTGTCGCCCTCGATCACCGCCGCCTTGACCTTTTCGCGGCGGAAGATGTTCTCAAACGTACGGGTAACCGAAGTGGTACCAGCGCCGCTGGAACCCGTGATGGCGATGATGGGGTGACGTACTGACATGGCAAGCTCTCCTCAAGTTTAAAAATTGGTATAAAACAGGCTCTAGCCCAATATGGGTATGCGCTGGCAGCTATATTTTTTGTTAATAATCAGTCGCGAAACAGACTACGTTCGGCAAACAGCGGGTTGTGCAGTTCGACCTCGACCGGTTCGCGGTGGTAGCGCTCGATGCGCTCCACCTCGTTTTTCGAGCCGAACACAAAGCCTATGCGCTGGTGCAGACTGCTGGGCTGGACTTCGAGCACCGGCATCTCACCGGTGGAGGCGCGCCCACCGGCCTGCTCCATGATCATGCCCACCGGATTGGCTTCGTAGAGCAGGCGCAGGCGACCCGGTTTGGACGGGTCTTTGGTGTCACGCGGGTACATGAAGACGCCGCCGCGCATCAGAATGCGGTGCGCCTCAGCCACCATACTGGCAATCCAGCGCATGTTGAAGTCTTTGCCACGCGGGCCGGTCTTGCCGGCCAGGCACTCGTCCACATAGCGTTTGACCGGCACCTGCCAGAAGCGCGCGTTGGAGGCGTTGATGGCAAATTCCTGCGTGTCTTCGGGAATGCGCAGTTTGGGGTGGGTGAGCATGAACTCGCCCAGATTCGGGTCCAGCGTGAAGCCGTTGACGCCGTCGCCCACGGTCAGCACCAGCATGGTGGTAGGGCCATACAGGGCGTAACCCGCCGCCATCTGTTTCGTGCCGGGCTGGAAAAAATCCGCCTCGACCACATCGCGCCCGGAGTCAATCACCTCTTGTGGCGCGCGCAGCACACTGAAGATGCTGCCCACCGACACATTGACGTCGATGTTGCTCGAACCGTCAAGCGGGTCAAACACGATCAAGTAGTTACCCCGCGGGTACTGCTTGGGGATCTGGTAGGGCAAGTCCATCTCTTCCGAGGCCATGCCAGCCAGGTTGCCTGACCACTCGGTGCGCTGCATGAAGACGTCGTTGGAGAGCACGTCGAGCTTTTTCTGCGTTTCGCCTTGCACATTGACCGAGCCACCCTCGTCGGCAGCATGGTTGCCCATCATGCCAGCGAGTTCGCCATAGGCCACGGCCTTGGCGATACCTTTGCAGGCCAGCGCCACGTCAAGAATCAGCGCATTGAAGTCGCCGCTGGCAGAAGGGAAACGGCGGCGTTCCTCGATCAGGAATTGCGTCAGCGTCGACCGGTTGGAACGAAGGGTCATGGACATAGGAAGTCTCCTGGTAATTTAAATACTTGCGGTGGTCTGATCAGGCAGGGTGGGCCGCGCGGCGTAGCGCCTGCATCACACCCTTGTAGCCACCATCGGGGTCTTTGGCACCAAATACGGCACTGCCCGCCACGCAGGTGTCGGCGCCAGCGGCGACGATTTCGCCGATGTTGTCGGTCTTGACACCACCGTCCACCTCCAGCCAGATCGGCTGGCCACCGGCGGCCACATGGGCGTCAATTTTGGCGCGCACCGTGCGCAGTTTGGCGAGTGTGCTGGGGATGAACTTCTGCCCGCCAAAGCCAGGGTTGACGCTCATCAGCAAAATCATGTCGAGTTTGTCCATCACATGGTCCAGCACATCCACCGGGGTGGCCGGGTTGAGCACCAGACCGGCCTTGCAGCCCAGCTCGCGAATCATCGACAGACTGCGGTCCACATGCTTGGACGCCTCGGGGTGAAAGGTGATGATGTTGGCACCGGCCTTGGCAAACAGCGGAATGATGGCGTCCACCGGCTCGACCATCAAATGCACGTCGATCGGGATGCTCACATGGGGGCGGATGGCTTCGCACACCAGCGGGCCAATGGTCAGGTTGGGCACGTAATGGTTGTCCATTACATCAAAGTGCACCAGGTCGCAACCCGCAGCCTCAATGGCGCGTACCTCTTCGCCCAGGCGGGCAAAGTCGGCAGACAGAATGGATGGAGCCAAACGCAGGACGGGGCTGGAGTTCATGGGGAAGGTGCTTTCAGAAGGTTAAAAATTGAACAGGCAGCGGGTGCGCTTCAGGCCCGCGGGAAATTCTGCCACTGGCGCAGGGCGGTCAGCGTGACATGGCTCAAATCAGGCACAACTTTGAGCGCGCCCGTGAAGTCATGGTGCGCGGTAAACGGGTTCGGCGTGATGATGGTCCCCAGGCCCGCCGCCGTGGCCGCCCGCAGGCCATTGTTGGAGTCTTCAAACGCCAGGCAGGCAGCCGCAGGCAGTTTGAGTGCGGCCAGCATCTGCAAATACACCTGCGGGTGCGGCTTTTTGATCGGGGCGGTGGACGCATCGCCAATGGCTGAAAAGTTCAGACGCCAGTCCGCACCGACGGCGTGACGCATCAATGCGGCAATGTTCACCGGTGAGGTGGTGGTGGCAATCGAGAGTTGCAGGCCGGCGCTCAGTGCCTCGTCCATGAGCTTGAGGACGCCGGGGCGTAGACTCACCGCACCGCTGTTGACAGCCGCCTCGTAAGCCGCTGTTTTAAGCTCATGGATACGCACGATCTGGTCGTGCAGCGCGTGAGCGTCAAGCTCTCTGACTGCAGGGTTGACCTGGTTCCAGTAATGCAGGATGCGTTCCTTGCCGCCCGAAATCTCCAGCAGTCCGATATACATGTCGGTGCTCCAGACCCAACCCAGGCCGACTTCGGCAAAGGCGTGGTTGAAGGCGGCCATGTGCACGCTCTCGGTGTCGGCCAGCGTGCCGTCGACATCAAAAATCAGAGCTTTCAGAGCGCCAGTGGCCATGGAAGAGTGTCCTTTGCGGGTGAAAAAGGGCCGACTGCGATCGGCATGGCTTTACTTTAATGGGGCTGACTCATAAACTCTAATCACGTTTTATTGAAAAATCATCAGGAACCCCTGATGTAACTCAGTCCATGCGCCCCTACACCTTCAAACAAATCCAGACTTTTATGGAAGTGGCGCGCCAGCGCTCGGTTTCCAAGGCGGCTGAGCGCCTGTTTGTCACGCAACCAGCCGTGTCAATGCAACTGCGCCAGTTGGAAGACGCGTTCGGTCTGGCGCTGGTGGAGCCGATGGGGCGCAACATTCAGTTGACTGCGGCAGGCGAAGCATTTTTGACCTACGCCACCAACGCCATGGGACAGTTCAAGGACCTCGAGGCCCTGATGGCCGAGCATGTGGGCCTGAAAAAAGGCCGCATCGACCTGGCGGTGGTGAGCACCTCCAAGTACTTCATCCCGATGCTGCTGGTGCGCTTTACCCGATTGCACCCGGGTATCGATGTGCAGCTCAACATCGATAACCGCGAGAACGTGCTCGGTCTGCTGGCACGCAACGAAACCGACCTGGTGGTGATGGGGCGCGCACCCAGCCACCTCGACTGCGAAGCCACCCCCTTTGCCACCAACCCGCTGGTGATGGTGGCACCACCCGACCACCCGCTGGCACGGCGCAAAAACCTGCCGTTTGAAGCATTGGCCGAGTACAGCTTTGTGGTGCGTGAAGAAGGCTCAGGCACCCGCGCGGCGATGCAGCGCCTGTTTGAAGACCACAAGACAACACTCAGGGTGGTGATGGGCATGCCCAGCAACGAGACCATCAAGCAGGCGGTGATGGCCGGCATGGGATTGAGCTTCTTGTCGATGCGCACCATTCGCCACGAACTCGCCAGCGGCCACATTGCCCTGCTCGACGTACAGGGCCTGCCACAGATCAACCACTGGTATGTGACGCATCTCAGCAGCAAAAAGCTCTCGCCGGCCGCCAAGGCGTTCAAAGGCTTTCTGATCGAGCAGGGCGGCGCCTTGATGGACACCTGGAGTTAAGGGTTCGTCAGGGTGTCGCAAAGTGGAGACGGAAAAACCCCACGCTAACCAAGGATGCCTCGCGATATTAGGGTTTACCCTATACTGCACTGCACTGCACCATTTGGTTTTCACAAAGGAATCGACCATGACCGACACCACTTATCAGGCGCCCAATCTGACGTTGGAAGCACAAAACGTCCTGACCGCCTTACAAGATCTGGCGCTGGCCACCCGACGACTGGTCGTGGCAGCATTTTTCAAGCTGGCGCAGTACCGCCAGCCGGATCCGCAACTGACGGCACAACAACAAGCCGCAGAACTGCGCGCCTATGCCGACCGCTTTTACGCCCACGACCCACGGTATGCCCAAGACTTGTATGCCGCCGCCAACCGTCATGAAAAAGCCGCCGAATGAGGAAATTACCATGAAATCCAACTCCCCGACCAGCCCCGGCGCTGGCAACTTTCGGCGCACCGCCTCCTTGCTGCTGGGCCTGCCATTTGACCTGGCGCGTGAGCAGTACGCCCAAGCCGTTCGCTGGGGTCTGCTCAAGAACTCGTTGCTCGCATCCGCCCGGTTTGCGCGCGAACTGGCGCGCGCGGAGCGGCAGACGCTGGGTCCGTGGGCCCGCCAGATCTAGACTCCGGGTTTACATGCGCGCAGGGCACACCATGATGGTCTGATGTTTCTGGCGGGACCCCTTGCTGCAAGATCGCCCCCATGCTGGACATTTTTTCCATCACCCTGCCCATTTTTCTGATCATCGGCTTGGGTTATTTGTCGATCCAGTTCAGGCTATTTGCCAAAACCGAGATTCGCCCGCTCGGCACTTTTGTGCTGATGTTCGCCTTGCCTGCGCTCATTGTGCGCACTTTCTCGCAGCGCTCGATGGGCGAAGTCATCGACACCCACTACCTGCTGGCGCTGGCGCTGGGGTCCTTGGTTTCCATGGTAGTGGGCCTGATGGTTGCGCATTGGGTGCTCAAGACACCTATTGATGTCAGCGCCATCAGTGCCATGGGTATGTCATGTTCCAACAGTGGCTACATTGGTTATCCGCTGGCGTTGCTGGTGATTGGCCCGATTGCCAGTGTGGCGCTGGCACTCAATATGCTGGTGGAAAACCTGCTGATGATCCCGCTGACACTGGCGCTGGCCGAGATCAGCTTCGGTCAGGGGCAGCGCTTCTGGCCGGTGTTGGGCGGCATTGCCACCCGCTTGCTGCGTTCACCGCTGATCGTGTCGATTGCCGTGGGCATGGCCCTGTCCATTTTGGGCATCCCATTGCCGACACCGCTGGCGCGCACCGTTGACATGCTGGCGATGGCATCCGGTCCGGTGGCGCTATTTGTCATAGGCGCCAACCTGCATGGCCTGCACCTGGGTGGCATGGTGGGCAACCTCAGCCTGATCGTGCTGGGCAAACTGCTGCTGCACCCGTTGGCCGTGGCGGCCGCCCTGCTGCTGTTTCCGGTGTCAAACCCCGACTTGCGCACCGCCGCCATCCTGATGGCCGCGGTGCCCATGATGGGCATCTACCCGCTGCTGGGGCAGCGTTTTGGGCAAGAAAAACTCTGCTCAGCGGCGCAACTAGGTGCAACCGTGCTATCTTTCATCACATTGAGCTTGCTACTCCTGGTGCTGCAACACTGAAGCCAGGTTACTGGCGCAATCCGTCATGCAGTTCAACCAGCGCCAACGTGATCTTGTGGTTGGGGTCCAAATAAATCATCGGCAGCGACTGCTCGTGTGACTCGCGAATCTTCACCGACGAAGGCAAATACGGCTGCAGCACCGGCAAACCTTCGTCAATCAGTTCTGCCACCATGCGTTGTGGCAGGTTGGCACGCGCCTGGAACTGGTTCACCACAATGCCGTCGATCTGCAGTTGCGGGTTGTGGTCGGCGCGGATTTCCTGCACGTTCTCGAGCAACGCATACAGCGCCTGGCGCGAAAAACTATCGCAGTCAAACGGGATCAGGCAACCGGTGGCGCCAATCAGCGCGGCACGGGTAAAGAAGTTCAGCGCCGGTGGGGTATCGATATAGATACGGTCGTAAGTTTCGCCCAGCTGCTTGAGAGCCTCGCGCAACTTGTAGATTTTTTGCCGCGATTCGAGCTTGACCTGCAACTCGTTGAGCGCCGGACTCGACGGCATCACGTCAAGATTTTCAAACGGCGTCTCGACCACGAATTCAATCGCTGGAATGGTTTTGAAGCTGTAGCTTAACGAATGCTCAAAAAAGCCCGCCACGGTGGGTTGATCGTCGCTGGCCGTGCTGCCAAGCAAATAACTGGTGGAGTTGCCCTGCGGGTCCAGGTCGATCACCAGCGTGCGCAGGCCTTGGCTGGCGCTGATGGCGGCCAGATTGCAGGTGATGGTGGACTTGCCGACACCGCCTTTTTGATTGAAGACAACGATGGGCATGGAGCGCTCCTTTGACGCAATAGTGAATCGGCAGGGTAATAGCCGCTATTGTCCGTGAACTCAACGCCCTCACATGGCCTCCAATTCATCAGTTAAACCTAATTTGATTAGCAATTTATTTGAATTTTCATGATGAATAAGCGTGTCTATAGTTCAGCCCATCAACAGCTTCAACCCACTCAACAGGAGATAAACCATGGATCAATCGAACCGCTACGCTGACCTGAGCCTCAAGGAAGAAGACCTCATTGCCGGTGGCAAACACATTCTGGTGGCCTACAAGATGGCACCCAAGCCCGGCTACGGCTACCTGGAGGCGGCCGCGCACTTTGCCGCCGAGTCCTCCACCGGCACCAATGTGGAAGTCAGCACCACCGATGATTTCACCCGCGGTGTGGATGCGCTGGTGTACTACATCGACGAAGCCACGGAAGACATGCGCATTGCGTACCCGATTGACCTGTTTGACCGCAACATGACTGACGGGCGCATGATGATTGTGTCTTTCCTGACGCTGGTCATCGGCAACAACCAGGGCATGGGCGACATCAAGCACGCCAAGATCCACGACTTTTACATGCCCGAGCGCGCCATCCAGCTGTTTGACGGCCCGTCCAAAGACATTACTGACATGTGGCGCATCCTGGGTCGCCCGGTGAAAGACGGCGGCTACATTTCCGGCACCATCATCAAGCCCAAGCTGGGCCTGCGTCCCGAGCCGTTTGCCAAGGCAGCCTACCAATTCTGGCTGGGTGGTGACTTCATCAAGAACGACGAGCCGCAAGGCAACCAGGTGTTCTGCCCGGCCAAGAAGGTTTATCCGCTGGTCTATGACGCCCTGAAGCGCGCCCAGGACGAAACCGGTCAGGCCAAGCTGTTCTCGGCCAACATCACCGCAGACGACCACTACGAAATGTGCGCCCGTGCTGACTTCATTCTGGAAACTTTTGGCCCGGATGCGGACAAGGTCGCCTTCCTGGTGGACGGTTTTGTCGGCGGCCCCGGCATGATCACCACCGCCCGTCGCCAGTACCCCAACCAGTACCTGCATTACCACCGCGCCGGCCACGGCATGATCACCAGCCCCAGCGCCAAGCGCGGTTACACCGCCTTTGTGCTGGCCAAAATCTCGCGTCTGCAAGGGGCCAGCGGCATCCACGTCGGCACCATGGGCTACGGCAAGATGGAAGGTGAAGGCGATGACCGCAACATTGCCTACATGATTGAGCGTGACGAGTGTCAGGGCCCGGTCTATTTCCAGAAATGGTATGGCATGAAGCCCACCACCCCGATCATCTCGGGCGGCATGAACGCGCTGCGTCTGCCAGGTTTCTTCCAGAATCTGGGCCACGGCAACGTGATCAACACCGCCGGTGGCGGCTCTTATGGCCACATTGACTCACCCGCAGCCGGTGCGATTTCCCTGCGCCAGTCGTATGAGTGCTGGAAAGCCGGTGCCGACCCGATCGAGTTCGCCAAAGAGCACAAGGAATTTGCCCGTGCGTTCGAGTCGTTCCCGAAAGATGCTGACCAGATCTTCCCGGGCTGGCGCGAGAAGCTTGGCGTTCACAAGTAAGCAAGGGCTCTGATACAGAAAACCTGAAGGCAACTTTGGGTTTCCTTTGTTTGGAGCGCGCCTGGCGATGGGCCGCCCTGCGCCGCTCATGTCCCCCGGGGTAGACTGCGTCCGCCCCTCCTCCTTGACTTGGCAAAACCCCAAGTCCACGCTTTGCAGGGCAGCCCATCACCAAGCGCTTACGTTTAGTGTGGAACTGTGCCCTCCGTTGAGACTGTGTAACCCCCTAACCGGCGTCCAGCAGCGTGTGTGGGGTGTCTGGCGTAGCGAGGTTAAGGAGGAGGCCCAGACGCAGTCGGGGCCGGGGGACACGAGCGAAGTCAGATACCCCACGCGCGCTGCGGGTTACAGTTAACAAAACACCCGGCATCCTTTTTTCCCAGCGACCGTAAAGTTGACCCCACAGGAATCCGCCATGACGAATCTTGCCCAGCAATACAGCATCACCCAAGAGCCGTTCTATCAAGCACAGACCAATGAAGTGGCC
>NZ_JAGPBB010000086.1 GCF_018063565.1 Rhodoferax sp. | reverse complement strand
AGTGCGCTGGGCAGGAGTTGTTGCTGTTCCGGGTGGTACGCCACGTAGCTTGTGCTCATGGCTATATTTCAACTCACCACCGCAAATTTGCCATCGGGATTTTCCCTTCTGCCGCCCAGACTCCTAGCTTGCTATACTTAGCGTATCTGGCGGCGCTTAAAAAGAAGGCGCCAGCGCTTAATTTAACTACAAATCTGGCAACAGCGTCAGGGTCGTTTCACCCAGAAGCCCACACCAGTTCCCAGCCCCTTTCCCGCCGTATTGAAATCGAGCCATCCTTGGCTATTGCTGTAGCTGCTCAGCGCCGATCCGCCCAGGGCATCCAGGCTGGGGGCATAAAAGTAGTAAGTTTGCTGTGCGTTGTCCCAGGCCCACAAACTCGTAAGCGCAGTACCCATGATGGTGCTAATTGCGGCAGGTGTGGTGGCCACCTCGGTGCTGACCAAACTCCAACCAGGCGCCAGTTGAGTCGCGTCCAGACTGACGGTGTCGCCTGGCTGAACCAGAACCGAGCCGGGCTCGGCTACCCTAACCCAATACCCATCACCTGGAAGGATGTCACTTAGCACGCCGTAGCCTTTGCTACTGGCGTAGCTTTGAAGCGCGCTGAAATCTAACGCAGGCGTGTAGAACTGCCAGCGCTGCTGGCTAGCATCCCATTTCCAGACCGAATTGACCCAACCCGCATCGCCATAAAGCGCACTCACTGAAAAACTCTGGCTACGGCCATGACCCAGCAGGTTCCAACCGGTCCCAAGCGCCAGGCTATCGCTCACCAGGCAGTTCATTGACACGGCACTGGAAGAGCTTGAATCAACGGTGGCAATCACCTGCATGCGTGAGTTGTCGATCATTTCGGTGGCGCTTGTGCCATAGCCGACGCAAATCTGGGCGCCCGCCAAGTTGCCGGTATCGACGTTGTTCAGAATATTCTGCGTGGCAATGGCGTCACCCAACACACCGCTGGCGTAAGGCAACAACTGCCCCTCGGTATAGGTTTGCCAGCCTGACTCGGTCAGCATCAGCGTGGTCTGAGTTTGCGAATCGGTGACAGTTTGCGCTTGTGAACTGGCAGCCATGACGCCGGTTGAGCGGCCCGAGGTAGGGGCGCTTGCACTGCCGACAAAGCTTACAACCCAGATCGTGTCGTGATAGGCTTTTGCGTTTGAGTTTGAAGCGCGGCGCCCAATCACCAGTTTGCTCGCTCGCAGGTAGGCAAGATCGATTGCCTTGCGGGGGGTCCACAAGAGCCTGCGGTTAATGGAAAAGCTGGCGCGACCATTGGGTCCAATGGTGACCCTGGCCCGATGCCAGCCAGCTTCATAGGCGTTCGCGTCGATCATAAGATTGCTGATCTCCCAGGTGCCATCAGCGCTTAGCACACCAAACGAGAACCAGGCGGTGCCGCGTCTGTCTGGCGGCACCGCAAGGCATGCGCTGCCGCCGGCCTCAATGCTCCAATAGAACCCCCCAAGCACGGGGGCGGGCACGTTGACGTCGGATAGGTTACTTTGCGTTAAACCAAAAGATGGACCTGCCCAACATCCGCTAAGTCCTTTTAGGTCAATAAAAACATCAACCTCAATCATTGCACCCTGACTGAGGTCGAGCGGTTCAGCCAAGACAACGCCACTGGAATCTGCAGAGTTCCCGTTGCTGTCAAGAACATAGCGACGATTGCTGATGGTGGTCGCCACCCTGGGCGCGGGGGAACCAAAGCTGACCCATATCCCGTCGTTGTCGATGGTGTTTTCCCAGCTTTCGGACAGCAGTGTGAGCACAGCGCTGGCAGGCACAACCGCCGTGACAAAGACAGCACCGTCTTTGCCCACATCAGCCGAGTTAAACGAAATCGTATTGCTGACTTTGGCGATTGGTGTTGTGATGACGCCCGCCGTAACGCCAGTGGTGGCAACATTGAACGGTTTGAGCTTAAAGTTAGCCGTCACGATCCGTGGTCCTACCAGATTCACCACACAGGATCCGCGTCCCGTGCATGCGCCACTCCATCCCGTGAATACAGAATCGGCCGAGGGTTGGGGCGTCAGGGCAACTTTTGTGCCAAGCGCAAAACTGGCGGAACAGGTGCTACCACAACTGATACCAGCAGGACTACTGGAAACGTTGCCAGTTCCGCGGCCGGTGCGCACCAAAGTCAGGGTAGGGTCGGCGGTCGTTAAGGCTGCCGTAGCGTCGCTGGCAAAAGCCCAACCGCTTGGGAAAAGTATCACTATCCAGGCAATAGCCAGCGCTTTCTTGCATGCCATGCGTAGCTCCGCCATTCATCGGCCTCCTTTTGTGTGAAACACGCACTTGTCCTTACATTCAATTGGATTGCGTGGACGATGCCTTTTTGAACATCCAGCGACTATCACGGTCGGTGGACCCAGAACCCGATGCCGTTGCCTAGGGTTTTGCCGTCCGTCGTGAAGTCCTTGTACCCTTTGCTGTAGATGTAGTTGATCAGCTGGGTGGTACCGGGAGCGTCCAGGCTGGGCGCGTAAAAGTACCACCTGGATTGCGAACTGTCCCAAGCCCACATGGAAATCAAGTTGTTGGGAACCTGACCCGCCACAGGCGGGGTGATGCTCAGGCTGGCGTTGAAGTCGCTGGCCGAAATTGGACTGCCGGTTGCCACTAGATTCCAGCCCGCAGCCAGACTGTTTTGGCGCAAATAAATGCTGTTGCCACTGATGGTGCCCAGGTCGGCGTTGGCCCTGGCATTGACCCAGTAACCTTCACCGGGCTCGATCGTGGACAACACACCATAGCCCTGGTTGAGGGCGAAGGTGCGCAAATCCGAGGCACTCATGTCCGGGGTGTAAAACTGCCAGTTCGCCGCTGCACTGTCCCACTTCCAGAGTGAGGTGACCACGCTGGAATCACCAAACTTGTCGGCCACGGCAATGGTCTGGTTCACCGGGTTACCCATCAGGTTCCAGCCTTGATTCAGTTTGAGGTTAACGCTGATGCTGCCACCCACGACGCAGGAGCCTGCCGGCGTTGCGCCCGGGATAGTGGCCACCGCGCGGATGTTGCCGTTGTTGATCATGTCCTGTGCGCTGCTGCCGTAGCCAACACAAAACTCGGCACCTTTGAGAGAGGTGGTATCGGTCATGTCCAGGATGGTTTGGGCGGCAATCTGATCACCGATGACACCGTTGGCGTACGGGACCAATTGCCCATCCACGACCGTTTGCCATCCCAGGGGGGTGAGTTGCACCAGGACTGATCCGTCGTTTGCACCAGCCGTGTTCAGACTCGAGGAACTCGGTGCTCGACTTTTTGCGTTGCCCACGCTTGCAGCCGTCGTGGCGGGTTTGGCTGTTCCGAGCGAACCAGCAGGTACCCGGGCAGTGATAAAAACGGAGCCTGTTTTGCCAATATCAGCCGGATTGAAATTGATCTTGTTGGCCACGGTGGCAATGGTTCCCGACACCCCGCCTGTTGCCTTTGCAAAAAAAGGAACATTCAGGGCGGGTGGAATTTGGGGGGACCACTGGGCATTCAAATTGAGAAAACCATCGAATGCCGGGTTAACGACCAGCACTGGAGAAAGCCGTCTGGCAAATGCCCCGTCACCAATCTGTCCGAGATAACTGGCACCAAAGGAGAGTACCGTGCCGTCGGATTTTGTGGCAAGCACGTGCCCGGCTCCTGCAGCAATGGCGTCAAACGATTCCTTGCCAACTTGCGCGGCTTCGCCACGTGATTCCAGCATGTCGTCGCCCAACTGCCCCTCGGCACCAGAGCCCCAAGCCCAGAGACTGCCGTCCTGCCCAAGGGACAGGCTGCTGAAAAAACTCGCCGCGATGGCTTTGATGGGAGGCAATCCAGGAATCAGGATCGGTGACTTGACCTGCTGCTCTGTGCTTGCGCCAACCTGAAGGTCGCCGTTGTATCCCCATGCCCAGACCCGTCCCTGGTGATCCAGCGCCATCGAATGGTCACCCGAGGCGGAAATGGCAAAAATACCGGACAGCGAGGTTAGAACGCGAGGTGCTGTCGCTTGGTTGTAGCCGTCACCCAGTTGGCCATAGCCATTGGCGCCCCACACCCAAACCCGTCCCTGGAGATCAAGCCCAAGCATGTGGCTATAGCCAACACTCACATCGATCAATGCAGGCAAGCCGGTAGCCAGAGTGGGGGTATTGGTGCGATACAGGCCTTCGGGCAGTGCGAGCTGACCCCTCAAATTGGAACCCCAGGTCCACAGATTTCCATTGGCGTCTAGCGCGGCGCTGCTGTTTCCGCCTGCCGCGATACGCCGGATGTTCGTCAGCCCTTGGGCTGCCACCGGTCCAGTGCGTATCGGCACATCGCTTGTGTCTCCGAGTTGACCGTCGCTGTTGTCACCCCAGGTCTGCACGGTTCCGTCATCCAAGAGCGCCAGCGCGTGCAAGCTGCCGCTTGCGATTTGGGTAACGCCACCCAGTGAGCTCAAACTCACCGGGACCGATCGACTGATACTCACGCCGTTGCCCAGTTGTCCAGTCGAGTTATCACCCCAGCCCATGAGTCGGCCCGTCGCATCGATGGCGAGCGTGTGGTAGTAGCCGGTTGCCAACAATGAGATCGGGCCGGTCAACCCCAGCGGCGGCCCAAAGACCAAATTTGCGCGCGAGGTAACGCTGCCATCACCAAGCTGGCCCAAAGTATTGTCACCACTTGTCAAAATTCGGCCGTCAGTCAAGGTCACAACCAAATGACGCTCACCCAGGCGTACCTGCTGGGCCAGTCCGGGTAACTGGGTAACGCGAATCGGTTCGTCATAACGCTGGAAAAACCCCCACACCCACAGGCTGCCATCAGCCAACACCGCAGCGGCGCTGGACGGACCCACCGCAAAGTTGCGAACCTTTCCTTGCTGTTCCAGGGCGTACAGGTACAGCGGTGACGAACGCAAAGACGTGGTGTCACCCAGCTGGTAGGAGCCGTTGTCGCCCCAGCTCCATAGGCGACCCTCGCTGTCCAAGGCGAAGCTGCTGTCCAAAGAGGCATCAATGGCCACGACGAACACATCAGGAAGCGGAAACTCCACCAGCACGGGTAGGTTTCGGGTGCGTCCGGTGGAGTCTCCCAACTGGCCGCTGAAGTTCGCCCCCCAGGACATGACTTTGCCGTCTCGTGTCAACGCCAGGCTATGCTCCTTGCCGGCGCGCACATCGACCACGTTGTTGAGTTCTAAGACTTGAACTGGAACCTTGCTCATCGCCAATTCAGCGTCCCCCTGACCCAGCCGACCAAAATCGTTGCTGCCCCAGGCCCACACCGACCCGTTGGTGTCAACGGCCAGTGAGTGGCGCTCGCCACCGGCCACCGCAACGATCGACGAAAGGCCGACAACTTTGCCGGGTAACCCTTTAGATGTAACTGAGCCGTCGCCCAACTGACCGTCGGTGTTTTCTCCCCATGCCACGACGCTGCCATCGCGGATGCGAGCCAAGGAATGGTTTTTCCCGGCTGCCAGGCCCACCACATTGGCTGCCTCAGCCAGCATGGCAGGCGATGGGCTGGTCAGAAAAAGTTGACGACCTGAACCCAATTGACCGTAAGTGTCATCTCCCCAGGTGAAAACCTTTCCGTCACGACTCAGTGCCATGCTGTGGGTGTTGCCGCCCGCAACCGGTGGGGCTGGCGCTGCCGAAATCGACGGTGTGTCCCCCGTCTTTACCGGCGAGGCATGACCACCGTTGTTGGAAACAGAAGGCGACGCTGCATGGGCTGGCAAGGAACCACAAGTCCAAACAATACTGAGCACTGCAAGAATCGTGCGAAAGGGCGTTGTCATTGAGATTCCTTTTGTTCACTGATGACATGACTGCCTGTCACACTCGGATACTTTTCGAGCAAACAAGCCATTGTCTTCAAGTGGCATTTGGCAGAGGCAACTAGTTGATCGCGATGGACCGCACCTGCCATCGCACGAAATTCGACAGAAATCGAAATCTTCACCAGATCGAACATATACGTCGCAAAGATGGTCAATACCGCCCCACCAGATTCACGCCGACAATCTTTTGCGTATCTGGCTTGAGCAGGTTTGTGACATAGGCATCTGCTGCCCAGCGTTTATCCAGCGTCTCCCAATGCAGTCGCAAAGTCATGTCCCAACCTGCTGCCAGCCGCTGCAAATTGGCCTCATCAGAAAAACGCTCTGAGCGCCAGACGGCTTGGGTGCTGAACAACACGTGTTGTTCACCAGCCCAGGTCAACCCAAGCATTGCCCGGTGCTGTGGCATTAAGGGGATGGATTTGCCGCTGAACTGCGTCCCAGTGTTTTCGGAGTGGCTGCTGACGTAACCTAAGTAGCCTGCCAGTTGGCTTGAAAACACCTGGTTGAGCGTGGCACCGGCGCTGTTGACCTTGCCGCGCGAGAACACAGGTGCGGCTTCGAGCTGATCGGGTGCTGCCAAGTTGGCGATGCTGCGTTGGCGCAGTCGGTCCAGGTTGGCAACATCAGCGCGGGTATTGAGCACACCGTCCAGAGGCGAAACGAGGTTGTCAACGCGCCTGTGGTCGACAAAGGCGCCGAGAAAACGGGTGGCAGACAGTTCCCAGTCAAGCTGGGCTCGACTGCGTGTGAGCATGCCGCCCGGGTTAACCAGACTGTCGTCAATTGGAATGCCTGCGGTGGCCACGGGTGACAATGCGCTGTAGGAAGCCGGGTGGAGCCATTTTTGCCAGATCGCGCGCAAAGTCGCGCCGTGACCCATTGCATAACTGACACCCAAGCGCGGTGTGATCTTCGATTGATCATAGTCCTCAGCGAGCATCTGAGTGACCGCAGGCTGGCGATCGCGCAGGATGAGGATGTCGCGGGTTTTGTTGTAGCGCTGCCAAGCCAGGTCGACCTGCAAATTCAATTGCGCGCCGACGCGAAAAATATTGGAAACCCATAGATCCTGCGAGTGATCGTCGTCCTGCTGGTGGAGCTGGTCTGATGGGACGACGCCAGTGCCGACATGGAAAAAATTTTCCCGCACCAGGCTGTTGGTCTTTTCCATTCGACCGTCCGCAGCCCCCCAGCCCAATTCATGAATGTCACTGAGCGCCAAGGTGTGGCGCCACTGCAAGTCACGCTGGCGCGGACGAGCTTCGAATTCAGAGTCATTGGTGGCAAGCCCCAAGTTGGTCTGGACCGAACTGCGCTGATTTACGGCCGAAGCTTCGCTGCCATGTCCTAGCTTTAACCAGACTTGCGACTGAGGTCCAAAACGGTAGTGGGCACCCAGATCAAGGCGTTCATTGCGGCCCGAAACGCGCTGCAACACGCTCTCCGATGGCCTCAGGTTCAGGTCAGCGTCAAAGGCATTGGCATAGACGAACAAACCCAGCGCATGACTCGGCCTCACGCCCAGCGCCACGGTATAGGCGTTAGCCTCTGCATCAAACTGCTGTTGCCCAGGTCGACTTTTCTGAGGCATGGCCTCGGCAAAATAGGCCATAGGCATAACTGCGTTGGCATAGCCGTTGAGGCTGACGAACGGCTCGGTCAACGCAAAGTCAGCGCTTCGGTTGTAGCGTACACCCAGGCTGCCGTAATGGCCCGGCTTGGAGATCAGCGAGGAGAAGCGGTTTGAGGCACCAAACACCGTTGGGTCGGACAGAAAACCCTGGAACAGCTCTGACTTCTTGTTGAAATCACCACTGTAGCGGTCGGCCAAAAACAAATGGCTGCCTGCCCAAAACGGCGTGTATGAGTCCTGCGCGTAACTTCTGGCCCAGTCTTCCAGCCCGAAGGCCGCCAGCGCGGCCCCCAGATTGGCTCCACCCTTTTGATCATTGGCGATTTGGTTAAGCGACTTCAGGTAGGGCAGCAGCTCAAGCGCCTTGCGGGCAGCCGCAAGCGCCTGGCCGGGTTGCAGCAGATCATTGTGAATTACGCTTTGATATAGGTCGGGCAACGGATCCTTGGGGTCTACCTCCCGGGCGCGCGACAAGGCAAAAAGTGCATCTTTGCTGCGACCCAGTTGGTAATAGGCGACGGCCAAATACGTTTGGGCGCGGGCATAGCGCGGCTCGATCAGGCTGGCGGCCAGCAGCTGGCGAATCGCTTCGTCGGTGTTGCCAGCCTTGAGCTCAACTAGGCCCAGGCCGGTCAGGGCGACAAAATCATCAGGCTGGTCTTGCAGTGCCTGGGCAAACGCAACGCGCGCCGCATCCAGCCGATCTGTCAAGGCTTCCAGCGTCCCCAACTCAGCCAAAAGCCTTGTGGCATGCTGGTCAAGCGCCATTGCACGGCGCAGGCTGATCTGCGCGTTACTGAAGTCTTCGCGCTCGGTTTGCACCACGCCCAGACCGTGCCAGGCGCGGGCCAGATCGGGCGACAGCGCCAGTGCCGACTGGTAGGCAGCGGAGGCCGCACTGGCTTGACCCTCCAGTCGCTCCAATTCCCCAACGGCTAGCATTAGCTCGGTGGACTGCGATTTGCGTGAGTGTGCCGATGCCAATGCGCTGCGGGCAGCGGTCACGTCGTCTCGAAGAAGCAGCAAACGGGCACGCCAGACATCCAGGCGCTCGTCCTGGGGATAGCGCCTGGCAGCTTGCTTCAGCAAGGCAATGGCCTGCGCAAAATCGCCGTTTTGCACCAAGAAGTCTGACAACAGCAGACTGGCGCTGGCCGGAGCCAGGTCAGTCAGAGCAAGTTGTTGCACAGCCCGGCGGGCCGCGAGCAGATCTTGACTGGCAAGCAAGGCCGCAATGTCGGGTAACTGGGCCAAATCGGGGTAACGTTGGAGGTCTACCTTGAAGCTGCTGACCCACTGTACCCGCTCGCGCGGGTTGCTCAGCACGGTTTTGACGGGCGTCTGGCCTTTTTGCGCACGACCCTGCTCCCCACTTCCAATGTTGACGCTGCCCTGCTCGTTGGAGAGCAATACCTCGCCCGACAAGACGGTCAAGGTCGACGTGCCGTCCTCGTCAACGACCAGTTCCCAATCGGTCCCGCGGATGGCAGCCAGCGCCGTGGGTGTTTGAACGGTCAGCTTGTCCGGCACGTTTTTGGATTGTGCCCAGGTTCGCCCGGAGTTTTGCTGTAGCTGGGTTGTTCGTGTCGCGCCATCGCCAACCTGTTTGATCTCCAGCATGCTGTTGGGGGCAAGGCGCACTTGGGTCTGGTCGGACAGGAGCACCGCCATGCGACTGCCATCCAGCGTGCGCACCGCTGCGCCCGGAAGCAGTTGCTGCTTCACGACGGCTTCGCGCCAAGCGCTCTCTTGCGACGCCCGGGATTCTGCCTTTCCCTGCACGCTGACAATTTCGGCCGCGCTTGCTGCTTGCGCCACATCGGTGGCAAAGGTCACAGCTGCCATCACCAACAGCGCGAGCCAGCTTCGGCCCAAGTCCACATCGGACCACCCGAACCGGTGCAATATCGCTTCAATCACATCGCTCTACTCCTTAAGAATTTCAGGACATTCAGACGACTATGCATATTGTGCAACATGCAATAGTCAGATGAATCATAAAATGAGCGGCGGGGAGAAAGCTCATGGAACTGCCTCCGGCGTTCCGTGCGCGATTCTCCTTCTGTCCATGCCACCGTGGTCGGCGCTTTCCAGTCCGAAGGCACGGAGTTCCTAGGTCGCCGTCCTGTTTTTATGCGACAACCGCGTTTTCTGCATTCATTTCGTGCTCCCGTCCCAACGGCTTGCGAAAAGGAACGAAGCAAGCATAACCAGTGCGACGTGTCGGGCACTTCACTGCCTGAGGCAGAATCAAACCCTCAGATGAAGTTCATTGCCCTCATTCTTGCCAAGGCCAAACGCTGGCTAAATCCGCCAACGCTTATCGCGGGGTTTTGGTTGGCTGTGGCTGTGCTGTTGTCATTAACCCCAGCCATTCAACTGGTTGAGCTCAAGATACTCGACCGGCTGTTGGTGGCCACTGCGCCCAACAAGTCAAGCTACCCGATCACGATTGTCGGCATCGACGCGGACTCATTTGTCAAGCTAGGGTTGCAGTGGCCCTGGCCTCGAAGTCTGCATGCCGACCTGTTAGACCGGCTGAGCACTGACGGTGCTTCGGTGGTGGCCTTTGACGTCTTGTTTGCTGAGCCTTCTGGTCGAGGGCCAGAGGATGACCAGCGGTTTGTTCAAGCGATCAAACGTTCAGGCAATGTTGTTTTGGCGGCGGACCGGGTGTATCGCGAGACCAGCACCACGAGTGAGTGGCAGCGACTCGATCCGTTGCCCCTGTTCTTGCAGGCTGGTGCTCAGATTGGATTGGCCACCGTGCCATTGGACCAGGATTTGGTTGTCCGCCAAGTGCCTGATTCAAGCGAGGCGATGTGGCGAACAACGGTGTTGCGCCTGATCCGGGAACATCCTGAACTAGCTCCTAATCTCAGCAGCGAGCAGGGTTCGTACATTCGCTATGTGGGCGGCGATCACACATTTCCGTACGTGTCGTACCACGAGATTGTGCAACCCGACGGCACGCTTCCGCCGGGCTACTTCAAGGATCAAGTGGTGCTCGTCGGACTTGCGGCGCGCGCCTCACTCAATGCGCAAAGTGCGCAGGCAGACTTGTTTCACACACCTTTCTTGGCCCATACCGGTGGACTAATGCCTGGGGTCGAGGTGCACGCCAACCTGATTGAGACAGCGCTGGCTCGCAACGCCATTGCGCGTTTACCCAATGCGGCTTTGTTGTTGCTGTTGAGCATGGTGGCTGCTGCCAGTGTCCTGACGATGCACAACTGGCGACCGGTTCGAGGCGCACTGGCCGGCGGCGGGCTAATGTTGTTGATCGTTGGTGTTGCCTGGGCATCACTGCAGAGATTTAACCTTTGGGTTCCGACAGTGATGGCGTTGGCTGTGGTAGTGCTCATTTATTTGAGCCTTGGCGGGCGCTCGTACCTGATCGAACTGGCAAGGCGTGCAGAGATCACCCGTGCGTTTTCGTTGTATGTGACCCCTCAAGTGGTGGCCTACATGATTGCACACCCGGAACAGATGAAACTCGGTGGCGAGCGGCGCAACATTACTTTGATGTTCACTGATCTGGCAGGTTTTACCTCAATTTCAGAAGCGCACTCGGCTGAGCGCGTCGCCTCATTGCTGAACCGTCACTTTACCGAAATGACTGACATTGTGCTAGAGCACCACGGTACTGTCGTGACCTTCATCGGCGACGCAATCATGGCGATGTGGGGTGCACCTTTGGAAGATGATGCGCAGGCTTATCGCGCCGTGTCATCGGCGATGGTAATGCAAAAGCGTATGCATACGATGCGTGAGAGCTTCGCAAAAGAAGGTCTTCCGCCCATTCATATGCGTGTTGGAATCCACAGTGGCTCGGCGGTCGTCGGTAACCTTGGCTCGGCCAAGCGGTTTGACTACACGGCGATTGGCGATGATGTTAATCTGGCAGCGCGCCTCGAAGGCACCAACAAGATCTACGGCACCGAAATTCTGGTGAGTTTTGACACCCTCAAACAGGTTGGCGAGAGGATCCGCTTTCGAGTCGTCGATCGAGTGATTGTCAAAGGCAAAAGCCAAGCCATTGAGGTGTTTACCCCTTGTGAGGATGAGCGGGTCATCGACTTGACTGCACGCGGTGTTGAGTTGTTTCGCAGCCAGCGATGGGATGAGGCGCAGGCGTTGATGCAGGAACTATCCGCTCTTGTGCCAGATGACAAGATTGCAGGAATCTACCTTCAGAGAATTCAAGAGTTTCGTCTTGACCCTCCAGGGGAGAACTGGTCGGGGGCAATTAGCCTGGAGAAAAACTGATCGGCATAGGGGGCGGCGTGAGCAGCGCTCCTGCCACACCACCTGGCATGGGGGTCCGCACCAGGCGGTTCGGGAAGTTGAGGTCATATGAGTCGGGGTATTCCAAGCTCCACAGCGCTCAAACGACTACACTTATTGTTACTCATAAGTCAATATAGAAGACAGAGGGATGGCAAAAGAGTGACTTCACCAAAGTCCTGTCGTTCGCGATGTTTTCCAGTTGGGCATCAACACGACATTGCAGTTTTTCACCCGCCTTCAATGGTGAGCGAGCAACACCCGTACGCTTGGCGTGACTCCAGACCAACTCATCGGGATTCAAATCAGGCGCGTAACCGGGCAGGAAGTGAAGAGTCAGTTTGCCACCTGTACTGGTGACGTATTCCTTAACGATGGCCTTCTTGTGCGCGGGCAAGCCATCAACTACCAGTCGCACCGGCTTTTTGCGGCGGCACATCATCTTCTTGAGCAATTCGACAAACAACTCTCCGGTCAAGCCGCCTTGGTAGGTGGTGAACCAGAAGGCACCTTTGGCACTGACAGCAGATGCCGCGCTGATACTTTGACGCTGACCAGGGCGCTCAATAACTGGGGTTTGACCTCGTGGCGCCCACGTCTTGCCATGCACCGCATCGGCGCGAAAGCCAGATTCATCCCAGAACAATATTTCCGCACCGCTGACCTTTGCCTCTGAGGCGATGGCGGGAAAGGTTTCGTTCTTCCATCGTGCAACCGCCTCAGGGTCACGCTGGTATGCACGCTCAAGTGGTTTTTGTGCCGTCAAGCCCAGTCGCGCCAACAGCGTCCCGATGGCTGCCAGCGATAGCTTCACGCCAAAACGGGTGAGCAGTAATTCTTGAACAATCTGACGCGTCCAAAGACCAAAGTCAAAACCGTACTGGTCCGGTCGCTTGCCGTTAACCCACCGATAGACCTGGCGTTCCTGTGTTGGCGTCAGCTTGCGTGGCCGACCCGTGCCTTTTGGTTGAGCGCAGGGCTCGCAGACCGTGACCACGTCCCTTGGCTGCGGCTCGGCACTTGTAGGCCCAAGACCGATTCATCCCAAGAGAAGCAGCTACCGCGTCGGGATGCTCACCCTCATTCATCCTTTGCACCGCCAGAACTCGCATTTCTTCAAGCGTGTTGTGGGCCAATTTGCGTCCGTCTCGTTTCATGCAGATTTGGAGAAAACCCAAAGAAATAAACTCAGCACATTGTCCGCAAAATTACTGACCTATGAGTAAATCCGGAAAACCATAACCAAACCCCCGGCATCAGCTTCAGCTTATTCCACCCCGGTGGCTGTCCAAGCTACTGTGACCACCGCACACTACCCGCGGCCAACAGCTGCTTGAGACCGCTGCGACAAAAATCAGATCACGCCTGATCTTGCCGTCGCTGTTGGGACGATGTTGCCGATGTGAAAATTGAAATACAAAAAGAAGCTTCAATGAACAAGAGAATTGATGGGAAGGCGCAAACCTGGTCGCTAGTTGAAGCGAATTTTTGGCACTGACAGTGTGGCTGGTTCCGAAGCGACGATCGTGCTGCAGGTCAGGCCGGAAGTATCGGCCGCTGCATTATTCTTGACTGCAGTTCTCGACACGGTGATAGAGCTGTCACTGTTGAACGTGAAATCGTAATTCACGCTGCACGCTCTGTGGAACCTCGTGCCGCTGATCTTGGCGGATTGCCCAGTCACTGGGCCACTCATCAAATCGAATAGATCGAGCTGCGCAACAGGCAAGGTCTTGCCATCTGATGCGGCAAAGCTGAAGCTTCCGTCTTTGGTGAAATAGATTGTTGCAATCATGTAGCCGCCATCTTGGTGCAGTGACAAGTATTGTCCTGCAGACCACAAGTAGATGCCGTCATACGACACCACGCCAGGAGCTGGCGGAGGCTCAAAGGTTGAAGTCTGGGCAACGGCAAAGGGGCAACCGACTGCTCCGGCAATTAGGCTAAGCAGCACACACCCTCGCCGCAGACCAAGGGGAACCGCGGCTACATGATGAGCCCTGATTCGAGTTGCGGCGAAACGGTGACTGCTGCGGGCTGTCACCAAAGGTTCAGGGGCGGCACCGGTTCGTTGTAAAAAAAAGGGCAATTGGGTTCTCCTTGGGTAGGTCAGGGCGCATTCACCCCATTACGGCTTGAATTGAGGTCAAGGATCGGGCACATGTTCAAGGCTTTCGTTTGACTCCAGGCGATGGAGGTGTCTCGAACGCTGGCACGTTGCCGGTCGCCCCAGAGCGATCATCGGTCGAAGGGCCTCCGTTACCACCGCCACAGGAGGCCGTTAAGAGCACAAGCAAGGTCAGGGCTAAAAGTGTTTTCATGTTCGATTCACGCGCTATGTTGCGAGCCGGTAAATGGTAATGCCGTTTCGTTCGAAAACAAATAGCCCGCCATTCCTTACCGGCTCAGTTTGAGTCCGAAGTAGAACGGTACCGGACCACCCGTAAAGGCGATTGCCTTGCAATTTTCAAACGGGCCTGGGTCTGAAAATTTGGGAACATGGCCGCTCCCCTGACTCCCTTCCAGGGTAAAGAAGAAAGTTCCGCCAGTACTGAGCGTACGATTCAGTGGGACGTAGATCACTTCACCTAAGCGATCAAGCAATTCGTTTGAATCATACTGGGGATAGCTAAAACGCTTTAGGGCAATGACGATCACGAACTTACCCGTAAATAGTGTCTTCATCTGACTTTATCCCAAATTTCCCATTAGCGCCAATTTCTAATCGAAGTTGCAGGCTTTCCGGATTGCAAGTTCAATATGAAGTTTAACCTCGTAGGATGTTCGTCAATCACGCATTAACGAGTCATCAGAAGTCGCGGCAACCCTTTAAGGAGTAGTTCATATGACTTGGTCATTGAGGATCACCGATCACGCCAGCCACATGGTGTACAGCCAACAGGCCGTCAATTCATGCGGCATTGCCAGCGTCATCATGATCAATTTCAATATGAAAAAGTGGCTATTGGCGGTTGCGGGGGCAATATTGCCCGCGCCCACTCTTGCCGTACCCTCGTTTGGGCTGGCCTTGCACGCAACCGTCAAGTCAGAGAAAGAAGTTGATCTGGCCTATTCAAAAGTTACCGGAAAAAGTTACGACGGCACGACCTATACCGACGCAAAAATGCTTGTGAAAGTGCTCAATGAGCTGGGAATTGGCAATTGGGTCTGCGAGTGGTACCCAACATCGCAGGTGGCCCACAAGATCACGCAGTTTGTAGGCACCAGGAACGGCGCACCGGTGATTACCCATATGGCATGGAACAACGGCGGCTACCATTTCATCGTGTGTGACACGATTGTGCGGACCCGGGGCAAGGTTTATGGGGATTTTTGTGATCCTGGGGATGGCACAGCCAGGACATTCCCTTTGGTCCAAGGTCAGAATGTCAACTACGATAAGAATGGAAGTATCGCTGGCGCGTTGACTGGCTGGGTTGTTTATCGAACAAGAGCATAGTTTCTGGCAATCGCCATGATCGGCGACAGTCCTGCCGTTTGACTGTTCAGCACGATAAAACGCCCCTCGGAAACCAGGGGGGGCTATTTCGACAAGTACGGATAATCTGGCCATGAGAATCAATCTGGCCACTCCCTTTGCAGAAAAAGACGCCGTCAAAGCCCTCGGGGCACGCTGGGATGTCACCAAGAAATGCTGGTACATCACGAATGTTGCAGACCTGACGCCGTTTGCGCGGTGGATACCGAATCTGGAT
>NZ_JAGPBB010000157.1 GCF_018063565.1 Rhodoferax sp. | reverse complement strand
GGTTAAGCGATGCGATCAGTGGCGACCCAACGCTGGAAACGCTGGCGACCAGGGCCGTTTCCCAGATCGCGTCGACTCTTGACGCTCAGGTAGGTGCACTGTATCTGGCAAAGGAAGCCGAAAAGCCAAAACTCGTGTTGCTGGGCAGCTACGCCTACAGCAAGCGCAAGAACCTTTCCAACGAATTTGCACTGGGCGAGGGACTGGTGGGTCAGGCAGCGCTCGAGCGCCAGCAGATCCTGATACGCAACGTGCCCGAAGACTATGTGCGCGTGACCTCTGGTCTCGGTGAAAGCCTGCCAAGATTCATCTGTGTCACGCCGATCGTCTACGAAAACCGGCTCAAAGGGGTGCTCGAGATTGGCATGCTGGGCGAATTTAGTCCCGTGCAGATGGAGTACATGACACAGGCCATGCCATTGCTGGCCATCACCATCGAGAGCGCCCAAGCGCGTGACGTTCAGGCGCAACTGCTTGAGGAAGCACGTCGGCTTACCGAAGAGCTGCAAACACAACAGGAAGAGCTGCGCACCAACAACGAGGAGCTCGAGCAACAGTCGCGTCGGCTCACGGAGTCGGAAGAACGCCTGCGCGTTCAACAAGAGGAACTCGAAGTGACCAACAACGAGCTGGAGCAGAAAAACGAAATGTTGCAGCGCCAAAAGGTCGAGGTCGAGCAAGCCCGCCAGGTGGTCACCCTGAAAGCCGATGAACTGGCACTGGCCAGCAAATACAAATCAGAGTTCTTGGCCAATATGTCGCACGAGTTGCGCACGCCGCTCAACAGCCTGCTGCTGCTGGCTCAAAGCCTGGCCCAAAACAAGAGCGGCAACCTGACCGATGATCAGGTGGAGTCGGCACGCATCATCTACAGTGGCGGCAACGACCTGCTGAACCTGATCAATGAAATTCTGGATCTCTCCAAGATCGAGGCGGGCCGAATGGAATTGCAGATCAGCAAGGTGGCAGTGGCTGATATAGCCGATGCTGTGCGCTCATCGTTTGCCCACGTGGCCCAGGCCAAAGGGTTAAGCCTGGAGGTCGCCATCAATCCAGATGCGCCTCAAGAGCTTGCAACCGACCACAAACGGGTGGAGCAGATCATCCGCAACCTCCTGTCCAACGCCATCAAGTTCACCGAAACCGGCAGTGTGATCGCCAGTTTTGGGCGAGCCGACAAGGCCGGCTTTGAAGATGGTCTTAGCATTTCGGTCAAAGACACGGGCATCGGAATCCCGGCTGAAAAACACAAACTGATTTTTGAGGCGTTTCAACAAGCCGATGGCAGCACCTCCCGCCGATTTGGCGGCACAGGCCTGGGGCTGACCATCTCGCGGGAACTCGCGGCACTGCTTGGGGGCGAAATCCGGCTGGCCAGCGAGCCCGGTGTAGGTTCGACCTTCACCCTCTTCTTGCCGGCTGCCGCGCTGCAAAATCCCGCACAGCGCACCCCAGATTCAAAGACGGCGCTGGCCCATGTGCGTCGCTCCGCCGCCAAGTCGCCGACACCAGCACCAGGTGGCGCGCCACCACTGCGCCAAAGCTACATCGCAGACGACGTCGGCAACATTGCCGATACCGACAAGCTGATCGTCGTCATCGAGGACGACCCAAAGTTTGCCACCATCCTGCTTGGCAAATGCCATGAGAAGGGCTTCAAATGCCTGGCGGCGGCTGACGGCGAAAGTGGTCTGGCGCTGATCGACAAGCACCTGCCGGCGGCGGTCATTCTTGACATCCACCTGCCAGGCATGGACGGCATGATGATCTTGAGTGCTCTCAAGGAAGATATCCGCACCCGGCACATTCCAGTCCACATGGTGTCGGTCGACGACTCAATTGGCGAATCCATGCGTCTTGGCGCAGTGGGTCACGCGGTTAAACCGCTGGACCAGGAACGCCTGGAAGATGTCTTCCACCGGCTGGAGGACGTGCTTGCACTCAAACCAAGGCGACTTTTGGTCGTTGAAGACGACCCAGTGGCGCGGCAGAAAACGCTGGAGCTTTTGTCCGATGACGACTTGACGGTGGACGAGGCGGCCAGTGGCGCCGAGGCCATCCGGCTGCTGCGCGCAGAACATTACGACTGTGTCGTGCTGGATCTCAAGCTCCCTGACATGGATGGCCAAAGCATGCTTGAACAGCTTGAGCGCGATGGCATCGAGCTGCCGCCGGTGGTGGTCCACACCGCGCGCGACCTTAGCGCCCGGGAAGAGATTGGCCTACGCGAGCATGCCGAGTCCATCATCGTCAAAGGCGCACGCTCACCCGAGCGTTTGCTCGACGAAGTGACCCTTTTTCTGCACCGTGTGGTCAGTCGAATGCCAGAAAAAAAACGTCGCATCATCGCCGACCTGCATGGTGCCGACGCCGCCCTGCGCGACAAAAAAGTACTGATCGTCGACGACGACATGCGCACCATGTTCGCCGTGTCGCGTCTGCTCACCGAGCACGGCATGGTTGCCCTGAAGGCCGAAAACGGGGACCGGGCCTTGCAACTGCTGCAGGAAGAACCCGTGATTGATCTGGTGTTGATGGACGTGATGATGCCCGTCATGGATGGTTACGAAGCCATGCAGCGCATCCGCCAGATTGAGCGTTATCGCAAATTGCCCATCATTGCTCTGACTGCCAAGGCCATGCCCGAAGATCGGCAAAAGTGCATTACGGCCGGTGCCAGCGATTACCTGCCCAAACCCATTGACCCGGACCGCCTGTTCTCAATGATGCGCGTGTGGCTGCACGGCGCCTATGGAACCAGCCATGGAAAAGAAACCCATTGAGCTTGAAACGATCGAAGTCGAATTGCTGCTGGAGGCCATCTGGCGGCGTTATGGCTACGACTTTCGTGCCTATGCGCGCGCCACCATTGAGCGCCGTCTGCGCCAGTTTGTGTCGCGCAGCGGTGTTGAAACCATCAGCGAGCTGATCCCGAAGGTACTCCACGACACCGAGTTTTTCTCACAATTGGCGCGCTACTTCTCGATTCCCGTGACCGAGCTGTTTCGTGACCCCTTGGTATATCGGGTGCTGCGTGAAAAGGTGTTGCCACTGCTGGGTACCTGGCCACATATCAAGATCTGGCATGCCGGCTGCGCCAGTGGCGAAGAAGCTTACTCCATGGCCATTGTGCTCAAGGAGGCCGGCCTGTACGAGCGCGCCACACTGTATGCCACCGACTTTAACGATGAGGCGCTGGATCGTGCCCGTTCCGGTATTTTTGACATTGACAAAATCCAGGAAGCTACCCGCAACTACCAGCAAGCAGGGGGAACCCGCGCGTTTTCCGAGTATTACCATGCTGCCTACAACGCTGTGGCGATGGATGCCAGTCTGCGGGAGCGCATCGTTTTTTCCAATCACAACCTGATATCTGATGGTCTTTTTGGCGACATGCACCTGGTGCTGTGCCGCAATGTGCTGATCTATTTCAACCGTGAACTGCAAAACCGGGTGCTTCGGCTGTTGACTGAAAGCCTGGTCAATGGGGGTTGCCTGTGTCTGGGAACCAAAGAAGATCTGCAGTTTTCCGGTGATGTGTTTGAGCGATACGAAGTGGTTGACCGCAAGGCACAGATCTACCGAAAACGGGTGACTTTATGAGTTACCGGTATGTTGTGATTGGTGCATCAGCCGGGGGACTGGACGCCCTGATCCCTTTGCTGCAGGGCTTGCCAGCCAATTTTGCTGCGCCGATCCTGATCGTTGAGCATCTGCACCCGAGTGACGGAGGTGATTTCTCAAATCATCTTTCCAGGCTGACCAGCCTGAAGGTGGTCGAACCCTGCGACAAGGCTCGGATTCAACCCGGGCACGTTTACACGGCACCTGCCAACTACCACATGCTGGTGGAGCGCGACGACCGCATCAGCCTCTCGGTCGATGAGCGGATCAACTGGTCGCGTCCGTCCATCGACGTGCTGTTTGAAAGTGCCGCCCATGCATGGGGGGCTGCGGTTGTCGGTATCCTGCTGTCCGGTGCAAACTCGGATGGAGCGGCGGGGCTCTTGGCCATCAAGTCAGCCGGTGGACACACGCTGGCGCAAGACCCTCAGGATGCCAGCAGCCCAACCATGCCACGCGCCGCCATCGATGCCGGCGCAGTGGACGAGGTTTTGCCCTCAAACCGTATGGCGGCGCGTCTGATGTCACTCTGCAAGACTCAGGTGCCGCAACAAGGAGCACAAGATGAATGCTGATGGCGGGACATTGACCCCCATACAAAAAATACTGATCGTCGACGACAAACCTGAAAACCTGACCGCACTGCGCAATGTGCTGTCTGATTTGTCGGTGACCTGTGTCAGTGCCGAAAATGGAAACCAGGCACTTGCAGCGACACTGCACCATGACTTTGCCTTGGCGATCCTGGACGTGCAGATGCCCGGCATGGACGGCTACGAGCTGGCCACACTGATACGCGGCGAGCCCAGGACACGCCAT
>NZ_JAGPBB010000085.1 GCF_018063565.1 Rhodoferax sp. | reverse complement strand
GGTTTTTGAACGCTAACGAACGTTAAAAAACATATACATGGCGGAGAGAGTGGGATTCGAACCCACGGTACCTTGCGGTACGCCTGATTTCGAGTCAGGTACATTCGGCCACTCTGCCATCTCTCCGCGGTGAGTTATTGTACCAGTGGACTATCTGGCCCTGGCTTCTGCCAGAGCTTGTAGCGCGCGATGGATGTCGTCTTCAGTGGCCGTGGTCGGCATCAGCACACTGCGTGCGCCAGCCAGGGCGGCGCTGCCACGGGTTTGCAGGTCGGCGATAGTTTGGCCGGCGAGTTTAGGGGAGTTCATGGCGCTACTTTGCAACAATAGCTGACCATCTGCACCGACCAGCTTGAAGTAAAACTGGCCGTCCTTCTCGCGATACTGTTTGAAGCTGGGCAGCGCTGTTTTAGCAGTCTCCGTTGGTGAGTTGTGACCACGCGTGGCAAGATTGCGCAGGCCCACGGCGTGGCGCAACTGAAGCATGAACGGGGTGGCGATGGCGCGTGCTTTGGCTGCACCCGCTTGCAGAATGGCTTCAATGCGACTCGGGTCACTGATCAAGACCTGGTATGTCGCACGCATCGGTGCGATTTCCTGGTCCAGACGCTCCAGCACGATCTGTTTGGCATCACCCCAGCCAATGCCTTGTGCAAACGCCTGCCGCAGTGACTGCGTCTCTGCGTCGTCTGCAAACGCCTGGTAAATCTGAAACAGCGCCGATCCTTCGGTGTCTTTGGGTTCGCCGGGTTTGCGGGAGTCGGTGACGATGCCAGCGATGAGCTTTTGCAACTGTGACCGTGGTGCAAATAGTGGGATGATGTTGTCATAACTCTTGCTCATTTTGCGACCGTCGAGCCCCGGCAGGGTGGCCACGTTGTCTTCAATGGCGGCGTCGGGCGCGACAAAATGTTCGCCATAGCGGTAGTTGAAGCTGTTCGCCATGTCACGTGCCATTTCGATGTGCTGGATCTGGTCACGCCCGACCGGCACCTTGTGTGCCTTGAACATCAGAATATCGGCCCCCATGAGCACCGGGTACATGTACAAACCCGCTGTGACCTCGGCGTCCGCGTCAACGCCCGCCGCCAGGTTTTTGTCAACCGACGCTTTATAGGCGTGGGCGCGATTGAGCACACCTTTGCCAAGCACGCAGGTCAGAAACCAGGTCAACTCCGGAATCTCAGGAATATCTGACTGGCGGTAAAACACCACCCGCTGCGGGTCCAGCCCGCAGGCCAGCCAACTTGCGGCAATTTCAAGAGTTGACTGCTGAATGCGCTGTGGCTCGTCGACTTTGATCAGGGCGTGGTAGTCGGCCAGAAAATAGAAACTTTCCACGCCGCTGCGTAAACTCGCGCGCACCGCGGGCCGAATGGCACCCACATAATTGCCCAGATGCGGCGTACCCGATGTGGTGATGCCTGTCAAAAAACGCTCAATGTTCATGTCCACACAAATTCCAAAAAACTCAGGCTACAAGGGCAGCCAGGGGAGACAGCAGTAGTTTGATCACTTCGTAGCTCAGACCCATCAGGGGGCGCATCCACAGGCTGCTGACCACGCCAGTCACGACCAGCGCCATCACTACAAAAAAGCCCCAGGGTTCGATGCGGGAGACCAGCACCGCCTGGCGGTAGGGCAGTAGTCCCACCAGAATCCGTCCCCCATCCAGGGGTGGCAATGGAAACAGGTTGAACACGAACATCACCACATTCACCAGAATGCCACCTTGCGCCATCTCGATGAAGAACCGCTCACTTATACCCATGCCTTGCAGCAAATAGAACACAACACCCCACAGCAGAGCCTGTATAAAGTTCACCCCCGGCCCGGCCAAAGCGACCCAGATCATGTCGCGCTTGGGACTGCGCAAATTGCCAAAGCGCACTGGTACCGGTTTGGCGTAACCAAACAAAAAAGCCCCTGAGGTTGCCACGTACAGCAGTAAAGGCATCAGGATGGTGCCGACCGGGTCGATGTGTTTGAGTGGGTTGAGCGTGACCCGACCCAGCATATAGGCCGTGTTGTCGCCCAGCAGCTTGGCGGCATAACCGTGTGCGGCTTCGTGCAGGGTAATCGACAGCAACACCGGAATGGCGTAGAGCGAGATGGTTTGAATCAGCTGACCAAAGTCCATGGTGTACGTGCCTCAAAGGCCGAGTTTGCCCAGCGCACCGCGACCTTCGCGGATCACCACCGGGTCCCCTCGCGACAAATCAACCACCGTGGTGGGGGAGCGGGGGCAGGCACCGGCGTCGATCACTGCCGCCACGCGCCCCTGATAGCGCTCACAAATTTCGTCGGCGTCGTTGATGGGATCTGTCTCGCCAGGCGCGATCAGGGTAGTGGCCAGAAGTGGTGTGCTGTGCAGTGCCAGCAGGTCCTGTAACACCTTGTGATCGGGTACCCGCAGACCGATGGTCTTGCGTGACGGATGGCTCAGTCGTCGGGGTACTTCCTTGGTGGCTTGCAATATGAAGGTGTAGGCGCCTGGTGTTGCGGCTTTGAGCATGCGGTATTGTTGGTTATCCACCTGCGCGTAGGTGGCCAGCTCGGACAAGTCCCGGCATAGCAGCGTCAGGTGATGCTTGTCGTCTACCCCGCGAATACGGCGCAGTTTGTCCGAGGCGGCCTTGTCGTCGAGGTGGCACACCAAGGCGTAGCTGGAGTCAGTCGGTACCGCCAATACCTCGCCCTGGTCGAGCAGGGCGGTCGCCTGCTTCAACAACCGGGGTTGTGGGTTGTCGGGATGGATTTCAAATCGCTGGGGCATGGCCTATTGTCGCTGCTGTCGGTCTTCCCGGATGGACAGCACGGCGTTGCCGATACCGCTGAGCGCAATCACCGCAATACCGGCCCAGGCCAGGGCATCGGGGATGTGGTCAAACGCCAGCCAACCCGCCAGGGTGGCAAAGGCAATTTGTGAATACAGATAGGGTGACAACACCACGGCGCTGGCCCGGTTGAAGGCGCGGATCAGCATCAGATGGCCAAAGGTGCCGAGAAAACCCAGGGTGACAAACCATGGCCAATGGTCAAGCAGGGCCTGGGTGTTCCAACTGAGCAACACGATGGGGCACATCACCAGGGCCCCCACCAGACCGGTATAGAACTGGGTGGTGTAGGGGTTTTCGTCGCCACTGAGTCGGCTGGTCAGCACCTGAAACCAGGCATAGGTACCCACCAGCACCACCGGAAACAGCAAGGCCCAGCCAAACACCTGGCCTCCCGGACGCACCACCAGCAGCACACCCAGCAGCCCAACGGCCATCAACACCCAGCGCAGATGGTGGACCGGATGTTTGAGAACGTAGGCTGCCAAGGCAGTGGCTACCAGCGGCGAGAGCATGACAATGGCGGTGAACTCGCCCACCGGCAGATACTGCAAGCCAAAGAAGGAGCAAAAACTGGTACACAGCAGCAAAACGCCGCGCAGCACCTGAAAGCGCGGGTTGGGCGTCGCGAACAATCGGGTCTTTTGCACCGGAAACCGCAGCGAAGCCGTCGCCACCGCTTGAAACAGGTAGCGAAACCACAGTAGCATCAACACCGGCGCCAGTCCGGTGGCATGCTTGGTGGCAGCGTCGAGCAAGGCAAACGTCAGGCAGGTCAGGATGATGAGCAAAATACCGCCACCCTGGCGGCTGCGCCAATAGGTCATGTTGAACTCAGGCAAGCGCGCCGCGCAGGATACGGTGCTGCAAACGTTCCCACACGGGTGTCAACTGACCCGGCAAATCTGGCAGGGCACCCAGGTCGGTGCGACTTTCATCTGGGCTATGAAAATCACTGCCGCGCGAAGCGACCAAACCAAACTCGATCGCCGTCGCGGCGTAAATGACACTTTCAGCAGCCGAGTGGCTACCGGTCACCACTTCCACCCCCTGCCCACCGAAACCTTTGAACTCGGTAAACAGCGCAAACTCCTCATTGGCACTGAATTTGTAGCGTGCCGGATGGGCGATCACTGCGAGTCCACCGGCGCCCACAATCCAGGTGACTGCATCCCTCAGGCTGGCCCAACGGTGTTCGACGAAGCCGGGTTTGCCTTCGGTGAGGTATTTGCGAAACACCTCATAGGTGTCTTTGCAGACACCGGTCTCCACCATGAATCGGGCAAAGTGCGTGCGAGAAATGAGGTCGTGGTTGCCGGCGTATTTCAATGCGCCGTCATACGAGCCTGCGATTCCCACGCGCGCCAGATCGTCCGCCATTTCCTGAGCACGCACCGCCCGACCGCCGCGGGTGCGCTGCAGCCCCTGCCAGAGCTGCTCGTTCTGCGCGTCAAAACCCAACCCAACGATGTGGACGGTCTGCCCCAGAAAGGTGGTAGAAATTTCAACGCCGGTCAGGTAGTCCAGGTCCAGGGCTGCGGCAGCTGCTGCCGCGCGTGCCTGTCCGCTGATCTCGTCGTGGTCGGTCAGTGCCCACAACTGCACGCCATTGGCCTTGGCGCGCGCTGCAAGCTCTTCGGGGGTCAGGGTGCCGTCGGAGACCACTGAGTGGCAATGCAGATCAGCGTTCAGCGTGGCGTTCATGGCGGGATTTTAGGCGTTCGCGCCTTCCCCCTTGCGGGCTAGGGGCAGGCACTGGTGAACTGGCAGAATCGGACCATGCTTTCATTCATCGCCGCCCATGCCATCGATCTGATCTGTTTTGCCCTGTGCGCTGCGGCGCTGCTGGCTTATCAGGTTTACCTGAGCCGTCGTACCCGGCGTGACCCGGGTTCCAGTGCGCAGGACAGTATGCTGCTGATCCGCGCCGCCTGGGTTGAAACGGTGATGCAGGAGCGCCGCGATATCCTGGCGGTGCAGACATTGCGCAACTCGACCATGGCGGCAAGTTTCATGGCGTCGACCGCCATTTTGTTGATCATTGGTGTGTTGACGCTCAGTGCACAGGGTGACAAGCTCTCCGGCACCTGGCATGTGCTGAACTTTCTGGGCCAAGCCAGCGCCGAGATGTGGCTGTTCAAACTGCTGATGATGTTGTTTGACCTGCTGTTTGCCTTTTTTGCGTTTTCGATGTCCGTGCGCTTGTTTCATCACCTTGGTTATTCCATCAACGTTCCGTTGTCGCTCGGGCTGGCACAGGCGCAGAGCGGCCAAGTGGTGGCGCAGATGAACCGGGCCGGCATTTTTTACCGCATTGGGACACGCGCTTACTTCTATATCGTGCCTTTGCTGTTCTGGCTGTTCGGCCCGTTGTTGCTGGCTGGATCGACAGTGGTGTTGATCTTTTTTCTGTACCACCTGGACCTGGCACCTCGCAACACCCAGGATTTGCTGGGGTAGGCCTGGCTACCGCTGGAAGCCGGAGCGGTCGTCATCAGGTGGGGGACAACGGTTTACCCTGGGCTTGCGGCTACGGACCAATCGGCTCGGCAGCTTCAACCAGGAAGCGCACCTTGCGTTCGCCGCGCCAGCTCTCTGCGTCGAGCCGAAACGCCAGCTTGACTCGGGCAGGTAAGCTCTCGGTGTGACCGAACCAGATGCCGTCAACAGCCTGACCCTGATGCTTGAGCTTGAGTGACAGGTGCTTCTCACCCACCAGGCGCTGTGACAACACCTCGACTTCTTCGCTGAAGGTAGGCGCGGCAAAACCTTGACCCCACACTTGTTGGTGCAAGGTATCGACCAGCTCGACGCGACGGTACTCTGGCTTGAGGGGACCGTCTGTTTCGAGGCGGCGCGTCAGGGTCGCGCTGTCGAGCCACTGGCGTGCGACTTCGGACAGCGCGCGCTCAAAGGTCTCGAAGTGTTCTCTGGCAATGGTGCAACCGGCGGCCATGGCGTGTCCTCCAAACCGCAGCAAAACGCCAGGATGGCGCTTGGCCACCAGGTCCAGCGCGTCACGCAAATGAAAACCGGTGATGGATCGGCCAGAGCCTTTGAGCTCCTGCGAGTGTCCACTGGCGGCGCTGGGAGCGAATACGAAGGCCGGGCGATGCAGTTTGTCCTTGAGCTTGGAGGCCACAATACCCACCACCCCTTCGTGGAATGCGGGGTCAAAAACGCAGATGGCCGGTGGCGTGTGGGCGGTATCTGTAAACAGTGATTCGGCAATCGACAATGCCTGCTCGCGCATGTGACCTTCGATCTCGCGGCGTTCCCGGTTGATGCCGTCCAGCATCTTGGCCAATTCAAGGGCGCGGTTCGGGTCGTCCGTCAGCAGGCATTCGATACCCAGGGTCATATCGCTGAGTCGGCCGGCCGCGTTGATTCGGGGGCCCAAGGCAAAACCGAAGTCAAAGGTGGTGGCATTCTTGGCCTCACGCGCGGACGCCGCAAACAAGGCTGCCAGTCCCGCGGGCATTGACAGCGTGCGAACACGCTTCAAGCCCTGAGCGACCAGCCGGCGGTTGTTGGCATCCAGTCGCACCACGTCGGCCACGGTGCCCAGCGCCACCAGCGGCAGCAGGGCGTCGAGTTTGGGCTGGTTCTGAGCATCGAAGTGGCCGCGTCGGCGCATTTCAGCGCGCAGGGCCAGCAACACATAAAACATCACACCCACACCGGCAATCGATTTGCTGGCGAAACCGCAACCGGGCTGGTTCGGGTTGACGATCACATCGGCCTCGGGCAATACCTCTTGGCCGTTGACGCTGGCGCACAGGTGGTGATCGGTCACCAGTACCTGAAGACCCAGCGCGCGCGCCGCCGTCACACCGTCAAAGCTGGCGATCCCGTTGTCGACGGTGATCAGCAGGTCGGCACCGCTGGCTTTGACCCGGGCAGCGATCGGTGGCGTCAGGCCATAGCCGTCCTGCACCCGGTCTGGCACGATGTAGTCCACATGCCGGGCACCCAGCAGGCGCAGACCACGCACCGCCACGGCGCAGGCCGTGGCGCCGTCGCAGTCGTAATCGGCCACAACACACAGCTTTTGATCGCGGTCAATGGCGTGTGCCAACAGCTGTGCCGCCTCGGTCAGCCCTTTCATGGTGGCGGGTGACATCAGATGGGCCAGTGCCGTGTCCATCTCCTGCGCGTCCTGCACCCCGCGGGCGGCGTACAGCTGTGCCAACAGCGGATGAAGCCCTGACTTTTCCAGTGCCCAGAGGGTGCGTGGCGGGATATCTCTGACGACAAGTTTCATAGCTTAAAAGGCATTCTGATCAAGGGCTTGAATACAAATTTAACCAAAATTGATGCAAACGTCCCAGTGGCAGGCGCCAGCGGGTATGGGCAGACAATGGTGCACGATCAAAGCGCTCGGTCCAGATCGGCCGTGTTGTGTTCATCGGTGTAGGGAGTAACCGCCCCGGGTCGGCTACTGGGGTAACAGCTGACGATCACATTGCTCAGGGGCTGGTTTTTGTGCAGTACCTCGATGGCGCAGCGGCCATAGACTTCGTCGATGGTGGCCAGCAGATTGCGTGCGAACGCCGATTCCAGCCGTCCATCGAGAATCAGGTTGATCAGCAGCACACCTTGTGGTTTCAGCACACGGCGGGTGTCGTGCCAGAATTCGCGTGTGACCAGATGGCTGGGAATCGAGGTGTGGCTGCTGTACGCGTCAACCACCACCGCGTCGTACCGGTGTTTAGTGGCTCGCACGTAGCGACGCGCGTCGTCCACCACAAAGTCACCCTGGATCGGCGCTTTCAAAAACTGCTGCTCTGCCAGGTCGCGGATGTTGGGGTCAATGTCCACGTAGGTGTATCGGTTGCTGGGTTCCTGGTGCGACAGGGTAAACCCACCCGCGCCGAGCACCAGAATGTCGCGTTGCTGCATCCCCAACTCTTGCAGAAGAATATGACGCAGGTGCTTTACATAGCGTGCATAGTGGGGCGGGTCGTTGTCGTCCAACTGGGACGCCAACGAGTTGTTGATCAGAAAGCCGCGAAGATCTTTGGCTTGCGCACGGTCATAGTGTTGGACGGTGTAGTCGGCATAGGCCGTGTCCGACACCGACTGCACCGGATATAGGTTGAACCCGAGCGCTACGGCACCGATCAGCGATGCCGGCAGCACCGGCTGCCACCACGCCCAGTCTCGCCACGGGTTCCTTTGCCCCCAGTGGGGTAACAAACTCCCCAGCGCCAGCAACAGCGAGCAGCTGAGCACTGCAGCCGAAACCCCCAGCCATTGCATTACCAGCAGTGACAGGCTGACGGCCCCCAGAAAAGACCCCAGGGTAGACCAATACAAGGCGTAGCCGCTCGATTCACCGCGGCGCTGGTGTGTCATCAGATTGGTCAGCACCGGAACGGTCTGCCCCAGCAGCCACGCCAAAGGGCACAGCACCCCCCCGACAAAGATCAGATAGGCCAGCCAGCTCGGTTGAATCGTGTGGAACAGCCCGTCCACAGTCCAGCGCGCCAGTCCCATGCCTGCCAGCAGGGCGGAGACGCGGAAGTTGCGCGCGACGACATCGCCAAAACGTGTGGCGACCCGAGCACCCGAGGCATAGCCCAGCGCCAGCGCCAACAAAAAAAATCCGATGGTCGGTGCCGTCACCACAATTGCGCTGCCCACGTGGGGTACCAGGCGGCGCAGCGCAATCACCTCGGCTCCCAGCGAGCAAAAGCCTTCGATAAAAACAATCAGAAACAACAGGCGGGAAGACATTGAAAAAATATTTTTTATAGCGATGAAAGCACGTCAGATATGGGCCTATGGCCAAAAAGTTGCTTCAATCGGTGCCACATCGGCAACGCGCCATTGCGCCAGCACTGGCTGCTGTGTTCGCCACACAGGCTGATGTGCACCGGCTGCCCGGAGACGGCAGTTTGCAACAGGTCAGCGATCTGCTGGGCATCCAGCGCCTGCCACGCCTGCCGCCAAGCGGGCCAATCGCCCGCCAGGGCCGCCTGGCGCAGGGAGTCAACCACCACCGGCTGGGCTGTTACGGGCACCCGACTGAAAGCCGTCGGCAGCGCGCCAGTACCACTGAACCAGATCGAGTTGACCGGCACCACGCCACGCTGCGCACGCGCATCGTTAACCGGGTGGGTGTAGAGCAACATTTGCATTTCGTTTTGCAGCCGACGCAAGCGGCTCGCCTGGGCTGACGACGGTATCCAGGATTCCAGGCTGCAACCCACAACGCGATCCAGCGAGGCACAGGCCGCATCGGCAAACATAGGGCCGTGGGCCAGCCACCGTCCGGGCTGTTCTTGATACAGCTGGATCCCGTCCTCGGCGAAATAAGGCTGCATGGCATGGAGAAAAGCAGTGGATTCGGGTTCGGTCAGATCAGGTAGAGGCAGCGGGCTCATGACCACTTGCTGGCCGGCAAGGTGCCAATGGCACAGGCTGATGAAAGCCCAGGCCTGGCCGCTTTCCGCCAGGGTGGGTTGCTGCTGCGCCAGCAGGGCAGCCCAGGGAATCTGCCCGTCGACCACCGGCAGACCCAGTGCCCGTGCGTGCACCCGCTCATGGGGGGGCGACAGGCTCAACGCATCGCCCTGCTCTGGAGGCAAGGCTTGCAGGCGCCGCAGCAGCTTGTCCAAATGGGGTAGTTCCAGCTGTCGCAGCGCTGCCAGGCCAGACTCGGCGTGGCTGGCAGCAAAAGGAATGATCAGGTGCATAGCCTGATTGTCTGTGCATTACAACAGCTTCTCGAACTGCTCAAGTGGCAGCGGGCGACCATAGAGGTAGCCCTGAAAGCTGTAGCAACCCAATCGGGCCAGAAAGTCCCGCTGCGCCACCTGTTCGACTCCCTCGGCGATCACGGCCAGCCCCAGACTCTCGGCCAGCGCAATGACCATGCGGGCAATGGCGGCGTCATTCGGGTCAGAGAGTATGTTCCGCACAAACCCCTGGTCAATCTTGAGCTGATCCAGCGGCAGTCGCTTGAGGTAGGACAAGGACGAGTAGCCGGTGCCAAAGTCATCCAGCGAGAACCCCACCCCCTGGGCCTTGAGGGCATTCATTTTGCTGATGATGTCCTCCACGTCGTTGACCAGCAGGCTCTCGGTCAGTTCAAGTTTGAGTCGGTGCGGGTTGGCGTGAGTGTGCTCCAGAACCGCCATGACCTGATCGACAAAGTCCGGATGGCGGAACTGGCGCGCACTGACATTGACCGAAATGTTGAGCTCACGTGTGGTCACGTGCTGGGACCAGATGGCCAGTTGAACACAGGCCGTCTCAAGCACCCAATGTCCCAGCGGAACGATCAACCCGGTTTCTTCTGCCAGCGGGATGAACTCTGCCGGGGAAACCGCTGCACGACTGGGGTGTTGCCAGCGCAGCAGCACCTCGGCACCCATGATTTTGCCGTCCTGCTGCACCTGCGCCTGATAAGCCAGCGTGAACTGGCCAGCGTGGATGGCCACGCGCAAATCGTCCTCCAGGGCAGCGCGTGCAACCACCACCGCCTGCATCTCCGGGTCAAAAAACCGCAACGTGTTGCGGCCCTGCGCTTTGGCCTGATACATGGCCAGGTCGGCCCGCTTCAGTAGCTCATCGATGTTGCCCTGCTGTTCGCCAAACAGCGCCACCCCAATGCTGGGCGTGCTGTGATGAATTGAGTTGGCCAGATGGTAGGGCTGATTCAGCGAGGCCAGGACCTTCTCTCCCACCACCCGGGCGTGATCAGCGGCTTCTTGCCGAACTGAACTCAAATCTTCGAGCATCACCACAAATTCGTCACCACCCAGACGGGCGGTGGTGTCGCCCTCGCGGGTACCGGCGGACAGTCGCTTGGCCACCTGCTGCAACAACAGGTCACCGATGTGGTGACCGCGGTTGTCGTTGAGGTCTTTGAAATTGTCCAGATCGATGAAAAGCAGGGCGCCAAACTTGCCACTGCGCAAGCTCGACGCCATCGCCTGCTTCAGGCGATCGAGCAGCAGGCGCCGGTTGGGCAAGGTGGTCAGGGGGTCGAAAAAGGCCAGATTGTTGATTTCATGCTCGGCCTCTTTGCGTGATGTGATGTCGCTCAAAGCCCCGATGTAGTGGGTCACCTGGCCGTCGCCGTCCTTGACCGCAGTGATCAGCAACCACTCCGGGTAGACCTCGCCGCTCTTGCGGCGGCTCCAGATCTCACCCTCCCAGGCGCCTGTCTGATCTAACTGGTCCCACATCGCCCGGTAGAAGTCGGCATTGTGGCGGCCCGACTGCAACAGTCTGGGTGTTTTGCCCACCACCTCCTGCAGGGTGTAACCCGTCAGCGTCGTGAAGGCTTTGTTCACCTGCAAAATGATCTGCTTGGCATCGGTGACCATCATGCCCTGTTGACTTTCAAAGGCTGTGGCGGCGATGCGCTGTTCAGATTCCATGCGGCGCGATTCACGCAAATGCGCCACCACCGCAGCGCTGGCGACGATCAGCAGGCTGCCTGCCGCAGCCACCAGGAAGAAGAGCCATACTTTCTCGGTGGCATGCCGCGCCAGTGCATCCAGCGGTTGGGCCACGTGCACCGTCAAGGTGCCGCCCTCGAGCGGCTTGGAGGACAGTATCCACGGGCGGCGGCTGTTGCCCAACTGTTTGGCGAGCTTAAACTGTCCGGCTGACGACCACGGTTCAACGTGCAACGTTTCAAACCGGGCTTTCTGGTACTGCGCTTGCAGGGCCAGTGTACTGAGCTGCCTGACCGGCGCATCCGGTAATGCCAGGTACTCCCAATCTTTGTCTTTGGCCAGAATGACCACACCATTCACATCCGTGAGAAAGGCGGTGAGCTGCTGTGTCCAGCCAGAAAAATTGGAGATGTTGCGCTTGACCACAATCGCGCCGATAAAACGCCCGTCCATGAAGACCGGGTCGGCGAAATAAAGCCCGGCGGCGCTGCTGATTCGCCCTATGGCGTACTGTTCGCCGCGCCGACCCATTCGTGTTTGCAAAAAATAGTCACGATCAGCAAAATTGCCGCCGACAAAGCTGCCGGGTGTGCCGCTGTTGCTGGCGGCCACGCAGTCGCCTGCCGCATTCATGATCCAGATCACATCGGCACCCAGGTTGGCAGCAGACAGCGCTAACAGCTGGTTGCTCGCCTGCAGCAGCGGGTGGCGTAACCAGTCGGCGGCACGTTGCGCGCTGGGTCGGGTGGAGGCCTGAACTTCCGGGCCAAAAAGCTGCAAGGAGGCCTGGGCCTGCGGTGTGGCCGCCAGGACCCGTGGGATCCCGCGCAGAACCTGCAGACTCAGGTCGATGGTGTTGGCCACGTGCACGATCTGCTGGCTTGCGATATGCGACTCGCGCTGGTAGTACGCATCCGACAACTTGGCGTAGTAGTTGTTGGTGCCAAGCCAAGCCAGAACAATCCAGCACAGGACCAGCGACAACACCACCCGCAGCGAACGCTTGATGGACCCCAGACTGGGTAACTCGACGACGGTGGCAAAAATGGTGGCCACCACGATCAGCCCCGACATCAGCAGCACGATCATCGCCAGAAAGGAAGGATCGATGCCAGAGGCGACCTCGATTTTATCGTCCGACACAAAATAGGCGGCCAGCATGGCGGTGTAGTGCATGCCTGAAACTGCTAGGCCCAACACCACCGCGCTGCTCAGATTGACCAGAAACGGGCCGAGTGTGTTGCGTCGCTGCAAGTGGAACTTGAGCCACAAGGCCAGCACAGCCAGGACCACTGCCACGATGATCGACAAGGCAAACAGTGGGGCGTTGTAGCGGATCAGACCATTGATCCGCATCGCGGCCATGCCTGTGTAATGCATGGTGCCGACGCCTGCACCAATCAGCAAGCCGGCGTTCAGCAATTGAGCGGTGCTGAGGCGCCGACGACTGATGGTATTGACTGCCAGCACACTGGCCAGCATGCCGGGTATGGTGGACAGCAGCGTCAGTGTGGTGTCGTATCCGGTGGCACAAGGCAGTGCAAAGGCCAACATGCCAATGAAGTGCATGGCCCAAATGCCTGCGCCAAGACACAGGCCGCCACCCAAAATCCAGATTCTTTGCGTGACCGGAGACCGATTGCCCGCGACATGGTGCGATACCAAAAGCGCGCCGTACGCGGCCAGTATGGCGACCAGTACCGAAAGCCCGACCAACAGCAAATCATAGTGGCCCTGCAGCAGCAAATTGCTGGGCGGGGCTGACACAAAAAAGTGCTGGAAACTGGGCATTCAGACCGGTGTTGAGAATGGCGGGCCGCGCAATTGCTGCACCCGCTTTAACTATACCTGCCTGTTGCTGGATATGCCACTCTGCTGGCAGGGCAGAACGGCTCAGCCTGCCGGCACCGAGGGCGCTCCGCCGAGTACCTTGAACATGAGTACCTGGTTTTGCTGATAAGCCAGGCGGGTCTGCACCAGCGCCTGTTGGGTGGCAAACAGGCTGCGCTGGGCATCCAGCCAATCGAGCTGGCTGGCCGCTCCGTTGTCAAAGCGCAACCGGGTCAGGCGGCTACGCTCAGTTTCGGCCTGGAGCAGCGCGGTTTGCGCTTGCAGTTGTTGCCCCAGTGTGGTGCGACTGGCCAGCGTGTCGGCGACTTCGCGAAACGCGGTCTGGATCGCCTTCTCGTACTGCGCCACAGCGATCTTCTGGCTGGCATGGGTGGCGTCCAGATTAGCCTGATTGCGCCCCATGTCAAATATAGGCAGCACCAGTTGCGGTGCCAAGGTCCAGCCCCAGGAGCCGTCGCGGAACAATCCCGACAGATCACTGCTGGCGCTGCCGGCACTGGCCGTCAGGCTGATGCGCGGGAAAAACGCCGCTCGGGCGGCGCCAATATTGGCGTTGCTGGCAATCAACAATTGCTCCGCCTGGCGGATGTCGGGACGCCGGGTGAGCAGGTCCGCAGGCAAACCCGGTACCAGCTCGGTCAGCGCCGGCGTGACAGACGGCCGGTTCGCCAACTGCGCCAAGGCGGAGGCAGGCAAGCCTTGCCCGAGTAGCAGCGTCAGCGTGTTTTCGTCGAGCGCGCGTTTCTGCATCTGCTGAGCCAGGGTGACGCGGGCGGACTCCAGCAGGCTTTGCGCCAGGCGCAGGTCGAGCTCCGAGGCGGCACCGTGGCGCAGCTTGAGCTCGATCAGTTGCAGCGACGCCTCGCGGCTGGTCAGTGTTTGTTGCGACGTGGCCAGCAGTTCTTCGTCAGCGAGCAGACTAAGCCAGCTTTGCGCCACTGCCGTGATCAGGCTGGCCTGGGCGGTCTGACTGGCCTCGGCCGTGGCCAGGTATTGCGCCAGCGCCTGTTCGCGCAGGCTCGCCACACGACCAAAAAAGTCCAGCTCATAGGCGGTCACGGTCAGGCCAGTCGAGTAACTGGTGCTGCTGCCACCGCTGCTGGTGGGTGCGCGTGAAGCCGCCATGGCCGCATTGACGGTCGGGAACCGGTCTGCGTTGCGAATGCCCAGTTGGGCCTGTGTCTGCTCGATGTTGAGCACGGCAATACGCAGATCACGGTTATGTGCCAGCGCCAGTGAGATCAGCTCCTGTAGCGTTTCTTCGACAAAAAACTGCCTCCAGCCCATATCTGTATTCACTTTTGCGCTATCGATACCGCGATCTGAAACAGCGGCGATGCCAGGCCATTGGTTGACCACGGGCAGCGCCGGGCGTTCATAAACCGGCATCAATGAGCACGCCGACAGCGCGCTGGCGCAGGCAAGGGCCGTCAAAGTCAATTTATTCATGCGAATGCACCCCCATGTGCGCCGCCTGCTCGGCATGCACGGCCGCCTGGCGGGCGCTGTCTTTGAACAGGCTGCGCACCACCACAAAAAAGATCGGCACAAACACCACCGCCAGGCTGGTGCCGGTCAGGATGCCACCAATCACCCCGGTGCCGATGGCGCGCTGGCTGGCCGAACCCGCTCCCGAAGAGATCGCCAGCGGCAACACACCCAGCGTGAAGGCCATCGAGGTCATCACGATCGGGCGAAATCGCAGGTGTGCGGCTTCGAGTGCCGAGGCAACAATGCTCTTGCCCTGCGCCTGCAGGTCTTTGGCAAACTCGATGATCAAAATGGCGTTCTTGGCGGACAGGCCAATGATGGTGATCAGCCCGACTTGAAAGTAGACGTCGTTGGCGTAACCACGCAACAGCGTGGCCACAATCACACCCAGCACGCCCAGCGGCACCACCAGAATGACCGCCAGCGGGATGCTCCAGCTCTCGTACAGCGCCGCCAGGCACAAAAACACCGCTAGGATGGCAAATCCGTAGAGGATCATCGCCTGCGCGCCGGCGAGTTTTTCCTCGCGCGAGGTGCCCGTCCACTCAAAGCCAAAGCCGGCGGGCAGTTTGGACGCGAGTTGCTCCATCTCCTTGAGCGCGTCGCCGGTGCTGTAGCCCGGTGCGGCGCTGCCGCTGATGCGCATGGCCGGGTAGCCGTTGTAGCGCACCGTCTGCATGGCACCCTTGATCCAGCGGGTGCTGGCAAAGCTGGCCAGCGGCACCATCTGGCCGCGGCTGTTCATCACATTGAGCTTGAGCAGGTCCTCAGGCTGCATGCGCGCCGGGGCATCGGCCTGGACCACCACGCGCTGCAGTCGTCCGGCGTTGGGGAAGTCGTTGGCATAACTCGAGCCCAGCGCGGTGGAGATCACACTGTTGATGGCATCGAACCCCACACCCATGGCGCTCGCCTTGTCGCGGTCAATGTCGAGCAGCAACTGCGGCGCGTCTTCTAGGCCATCCGGGCGCACCTGCGTGATCACGCTGCTCTTGGC
>NZ_JAGPBB010000015.1 GCF_018063565.1 Rhodoferax sp. | reverse complement strand
GCCTCGACCGTGCCAATGCCAAAAATCGCCGGGCTCAGGCTGCCCTCTTTGGGTTGGGTCACGGTGACCTTGATCGGGGCCAGCGGCCCGGTACGCAGCGACACATAGGCGACGGCACCGATCAGCAGCAGCGCAGCAGCGCCCAGGGCAATGCGGCGCAGCAGGGTTTGTTGGGGGTTCATGGGATTCCTTGGGTTGAATGGGGGGTGGCGTGTTGCAGTCCGCGCTGGTAGATGGCAAACACGGCCGCTGCCTGCTGGCACATGACAGATACATCACCGGCCATCAACGCCTGCATCACCAGCCCTTGAACTGAACCAAGAAACAGCACGCTAGCGCTTTCCTTATCAATGTCAATAGCTATCAAATTTGAATATTCTGCCGAAGTCAGCAGGCGCATGAGCAGTGCGCGGTAGGCTTGCATCAGGGCCCGCACCTCGGCTTTGTGCGGAGAATCCTCAGGTTGCTGCAGTTCGTGGAACAAGATGCGGGGCACGCCCGGGTGTGCCAGCACAAATTCCACATGCGCCATGAAAACGGCGCGCAGGGCTTCCAAGGGCTTGCCCTCATTCAGTTCGGCGGCTTCTTGCAAGCGACTCAGCAGCGTGTCATGAACCCAGCACAACACCGCCAACCAGAGCGACTGCTTGCTGTCAAAGTGGCGGAACATGGCACCCTGGGTGATACCCACGGCCATGGCCAAGTCGCCGGTGGTGATGGCTGCAGGGCTGCGTTGCGCGGCGAGTTGAATGGCGGCGTCGATCAAACTTGCCTGGCGGATTTCAGTGGCTTGCTTGCCGGGTTTTTCGCTTGAATACATACTGAAGTAATTAATCTATTACTTATTCTAGCGGCTGGTTGTTTACCCCAGGTCGTTTTGCCCTGAGAATCCATATATGAAGTACTTTTTTAAAATGTGTTGTGCCAGGACGATGCTGTGCGTGGCAGTGGCGGCCCTGGCAGGTTGTGGTGGCGGCGGTGCTGACCCGGCACCGACCACGCCGGTTGCCAACAGCTGTGATGTCTCGGTACAAAAGACCTGGCTGCGCGACACCATGCGCCAGACCTACTTTTGGTCAGGTGTGGCACCTGATCTGGCACCCCTGGCCGAACAGAGCTTGAGCAGTTATTTCTCAACCCTGCTGTTTGCCGGCAATGCCCAGACGCCGGCGGACCGCTGGAGTTACCTCGCGGACCGGGCTGCCTACGAGCAGTTTTTTGAAGAAGGCACAACGCTGGGTTATGGCGTAGCGGTGAATGCGCTGGAGGGTCAATTGCCACTGAAAATCCGGTGGGTGGATCCGGGCAGTCCGGCAGCAGTGGCTGGCCTGATGCGTGGCGACGAGATTCTGGCGATCAACGGAGTCAGTGTGGCCGATGTGTTGGCCTCCGGCAACTTTTCGGTGTTAAGCCCCGCCAAGGTGGGCGACACACTCTCGCTGCAAATTGCCGCGGCGACGGGCAGTCGGTCCGTTGCGGTGGTGGCGGCTACTTACGCATTGACGCCGGTGCCGGTATCGCGCGTGCTGGATTTGCCCAACGGTCGACGTGTGGCCTATCTGATGCTCAAAGACTTTGTGACCCAGGCGCGCAGCCCGCTGGCCAGTGCCTTTGCTGCCTTTAGCGCGGCAGGAGCCAGTGAACTGGTGGTGGATTTGCGCTACAACGGAGGGGGACTGATTTCGGTCGCCGACGCGCTGGCGTCCCTGGTGGCAGGGCAGGCGCACAGCGGCAAACTGTTCACTGCACTGGTTTACAACCCGCTGCAAAACCGTGCCGACGTCAACTATTGGCTTGACGCCAGCAGCAACGGGTTCTCACGCGTGGTCATACTGAACGGTCGGCGCACCTGCTCGGCCAGTGAACTGCTGGCCAATGGCCTCAAACCATATGTGCAGGTGGTCACATTGGGCGAGACCACTTGTGGCAAACCGGTGGGCTTCACGCCCGTGGACCACTGCGACAGCACGCTGAGCGCGGTCAACTTTGAGGCGCTGAATGCGCTTGGTGAAGGGCGCTATTACAACGGCCTGTCGCCCACGTGTGCCGTGGCTGAAGATTTTGCCGGCGCTCTGGGTGACCCGTCTGAGAAGCTGCTGGCTGCCGCCAGCCAGTACCTGGTCAGTGGGCAGTGCCCGGCCACAGCCAGCGATTCGGGTTTGCAACGGCGTGCGCTGGCCGCGCCACAAGCCGCGGCGGCCAGAGCGGTGATAGAACCCGGCGGTTTTGTCGGAATGCGAGCCGATTGACGGGCAGCACGGTATGAATCCATCACGCTCCGATGTTGAGGCTCTGACCGGCCTGGATGGCGCTTTTTTGAACCTTGAGACCCTGGCCACGCCCATGCACGTGGGTTCGCTTCACACTTTTGTGGTACCGGCTGACTATGGCGGAGATTTCTTTACGGATGTCAAAGTACTGCTGTCCCAGCGCATGGTGCCGGTGCTGCGCCGGCGCTTGGGCGCAATGCCGCTGCAAATGGCCAATCCGGTGTGGCTCGATGGTGAAGTTGACCTGGACCAGCATATCGAGCGTATTCATATTCCGGCACCAGGCGGGCGCGAGCAGCTCGAGGTGGTGGTGGCAAATCTGCACGCCGATTTGCTCAACCGCTCGCGGCCCTTGTGGATGATGTATGTGCTCGACGGCCTGGCCAACGGCGAGCGCGCCTACTACTTCAAGATTCACCATGCCATGCTCGACGGGCAGGCGGGCAGTGCGCTGGCGGCTGCCTTGTTTGACACGGCGCCACACGCGCTGGAGGCCAATGTCGAGTCGTTTGTGCCCACTGTATCGAGCGCCAAGCCGGGTGCGCTCAAGCTGGTGGCAGCCGCGTTTCGCCACGATGCGACGCAATACGTCAAACTGGTGCGCGACTTGCCGGGGGTGGTGCGCACGCTGGCCGGGCTGGTGCGCAGTTCGGGTGACAAACACTCCGACGTCGATACAAGAGCGGCAAGCGCGGGGTCGGGTCACAAGGCTGGCCGTAGCCGCATGGCGTTTGGGCCGCGCACGCCGCTCAATGTGGCGATCACCCGCGATCGCGGGTTTGCCGCCGAGTCGGTGGCACTCGCTGAAGTCAAGGCCATTGCCGCGGCGACCGAGTCAACCGTCAATGACGTGGTGCTGGCGCTGTGTGGCGGTGCGCTGCGCCGCTACCTGGCACGCCACGATACGCTGCCCAAAAAGTCGCTGATCGCCTCAATGCCGATTTCGTTGCGCGACAAGGGAGACACTGGGTTTCACACCAAGGCCACGCTGAGCCTGGTCAGCCTGGCCACACACCTGAAAGATCCGCTCAAGCGCTTGCAGGCGGTGCGTGGCAATACCACGGCCACCAAGGCGGTGGCGCGGCGGGCCAAGTCGGTGATTCCCACCGACTTCCCCTCGATTGGCGTGCCGTGGCTGATGGGTGCCCTGGCAAACCTGTATGGCCGCGGTGGCGTCTCTGAGGTATTGCCACCGCTGGCCAATGTGCTGATTTCCAATGTGCCGGGTCCGGCCGTGCCACTGTATGTGGGGCAAGCCCGCATGACCGGTTACTGGCCGCTGTCGATCGTGGAGCACGGCGTGGGGCTCAACATCACGCTGATGAGCTACGCCGGGCGGGTGTACCTGGGTTTTACCGTGGCACGCTGTGCCGTGCCCGATGTACGGCTGCTGGCTGACGACTTCATGCTCGCCTATGCCGAACTCAAGGCGGCTGCGCTCATGCCGGCCAAAGCCAAGCAAGGGCGCCAGCCTCCCGCCAAACCAGCTGCAAAGCTGGGGAACTCATCGTCTGTAAAGGGTTGACCATGTTGTCCGCCGCCAAAGTTGTGCGCCACCGCCATACGGGCGCGCCGCACCTGCTGCACTCGCTGCTGGAGCCACGCGCTTTGATCGAGGCCGCGCTGCTGCCGATGACACTGCCGCTGTTGATGCAAGCACCGCACGGCGATGGCCATCCGGTGCTGTTGCTGCCGGGTTTCATGGCTGATGAGAAGTCCCTGTTTGTGCTCAAAGCCTTCCTGCAGCGCAAAGGTTATGACGTGCACACCTGGGGGTTGGGGCGTAACCTGGGCTTTCGCAGCAAACATGCCAGTGCATTGCCGCAGAAAATTCGCTACCTGCACCATGTGACCGGGCGCAAAGTCAGTCTGGTGGGCTGGAGCCTGGGCGGTGTGTTTTCGCTGTTTGGTGCGGAGAACGCGCTGGAATGCGTGCGCAGCGTTGTCACCCTGGGCAGCCCGGTGAGCATGGACGCGCAGGGCAGCCAGTCGCCCGCCGCGGTCAAGGCGCTGTACCGGCTGGTATCGCACCGCCTGGGCAGCAACGCCCATGCCATGGCACCCCGTGCCAAGGCGTTGCGCGAGCACCGCCGGCTGGCGATCCCAACGAGTTGCCTGTATTCGCTGGGCGACGGCGTGGTGCCGCCGCAGGAGGCCACCATTGACGGCGACCCGGCGCTGCACGAGAACATCCGTGTGCCGGGCAGCCACATTGGCCTGGGCTTTAACGGTGTGGTGCTGGCAGTGGTGGCCGATCGGCTGGCGCAAGCCGAGGGGCAATGGTTGCCGTTCAAACCCGCTGGCCTGCTGGCTCAGGTCTGGCGCGTGATGCCCACCGATACAAAGGCTTGACCCCATGCCACATGCCCCTCGAACGCCCTTGCGCCAGCTTGGTGAAAGTGATGCCGCGTTTATTTACTCTGACTCCGAGCATGCCAACTCCAACGTCACGTTGCTGCATATTTATGACCAAACCACGGCACCGGGCGGTGTGGTGCGCTTCAAGCAGATTTTGACGCACCTGGAAAACCGCCTGAGCCAGTTGCCCATTTTTCGGCAAAAGATCCTGCGCGTGCCGCTGGACCTGGACTACCCGTATTGGGTGGAAGACGAGAACTTTGACATCGAGTACCACGTGCGCCACATCGCGCTGCCCAAGCCGGGTGACTGGCGCCAGTTCTGCATCCAGGCCTCGCGCATCCATGCGCGGCCACTCGACCTGCAGCGGCCCTTGTGGGAAATGTATGTGATCGAGGGCTTGGACAGTTTTCTTGACCTGCCGGTGGGCAGCTTTGCAGTCTTGCTCAAGGTGCACCATGCGGCGGTGGATGTGGCGCACGACCACGAAATCACCCGTTTGCTGCACGACCTGACACCCGACCCGCCGCCGGACCCTCCACCGCGGCCGTGGTTTGCGCAGTCGCCACCGGGCACGCTGGCGCTGATGTGGCGTGCCGGTTTTCATGCGGCAAGTTTCCCGATGCGTCTGGCTGGCTCGGTGTCGCAGGGGCTGGGCATGATGGCGTTGACCGTCAAGACGCTGGCGGGCGAGTTTTGGCGCCGCCCGCATGACTTTCCGGTCACCCGCTTTAACACCGTGGTTTCGGCACACCGGGTCTTTGATACGCGGCGTTTTGCGCTGGCCGAATGCAAACGCATCCAGACGCTGGTCGATGGTGCGACGATCAACGATGTGGTGCTGGCAGTGTGCGCCGGCGGCTTGCGCCGCTATCTGGAATTGCAATGCGAGCTGCCCGCTGCAAGCCTGCTGGCGGCCGCGCCGATTGCCGTCCACACCGATAAAGGATCAGCACAGGACGCGTTTTCGTGGGTGAGGGTGCGATTGCAGACCGACGAGCCTGACGCGCTCAAGCGCTTGCGAGCCATTGCCGCCACCACCTCGTCGAACGAAGTGCTGGACCAGGCTGCCCATGCGCGTGGCCTGACCGACCTGGCCAGCCAGGCCCCGGCGCTGGCCATTGCCGCCACCAGCAAGATGATGCGGGCCGCATCGGCACGGTTGGGCGACTGGACACCGCTGGCCAATTGCAGCATCACCAATGTGCAGGGGCCGCAGGCGGCGCTGTACCTGAAAGGCGCACGCCTGACGTACCTGTCGGCCATCATGCCGATTGCCGATGGCATGGGGCTGGTGTTTTCCGTCACCAGTTACAACGAGATGCTGGTGATCTCGTTTACCGCCTGTTACGAACAATTGCCTGATCCAGAGGTGTTGGCGCAGTGCTTGCGGGACAGTTTTCAAGAGTACCTGGGGCTGCTGGGGCCAGCGCTGTTGCCGGTGCCAAAGGTGTCGCCCGCACGTGGACGCAAGCCACGTCCTGCTCGCAAAAGACCGCTTTCAAGACCGGCCCAGTCGCGCCAGAGCGCTTGAGGCATGCGCACTGCAGGCGAGTGGCCAATCGAGTACGAGGTGCTGGGTGACCCCCTGCACCCGGCGATCGTGCTGATCATGGGCTTGGGCATGCAGCTCACCAGTTGGCCGGACGCGCTTTGTCAGACACTGGTTGCGGGCGGCTACCGGGTGGTGCGCCTTGACAACCGCGACAGCGGGCTGTCGGCGCGCGCACCAGCGGGCAAGTTGCCCGGAGTCTGGCAAGCGGTGGCGGCAACGCTGCTGCGGCTGCCTTTGCGGATTCCGTATCAACTGCACGACATGGCCGCAGATGCAGTGTGCGTCATGGATGCGCTGCAGATTGACCGTGCCCATGTGGTCGGGGCGTCGATGGGTGGCATGATTGCCCAAGTGCTAGCCGCGCAGTTTCCGCACCGGGTGTTGAGTCTGACCTCCATCATGTCCTCCAGCGGCAACCCGCGCTTGCCATTGCCCACGCGCCCGGCGCGCCGGGCTCTGCTGAGCCGTCCGGCTGATTCGGGCAATCTGGATTCGGTGGTTGACCATCTGGTACAGGTGTTTGGAGTGATTGGCAGCCCGGCCTATCCCGAACCAGAGGGCAGCCTGCGCGAGCGGGTGCACAGGGGGGTGTTGCGAGCCTACGATCCACCTGCCACCCAGCGCCAGTTGCTCGCCGTGATCAGGAGTGGTGACCGACGCCCTTTGTTACGCCGCATCCAGGCGTCCACGCTGGTGATTCATGGCCGCGCGGATCCATTGGTACCCCTGGCCGCCGGCCAGGACACGGCTGCCAACGTGCCAGGTGCCAGATTGCTGGTGATCGATGGGATGGGACACGACTTGCCAGGTGCCTTGTTGGGGCAGATAGCAGCGGCGATTCTGGCACATTGCGACGCCGCTCAGATCCGGCCCATCAACAGCAGCACCACGATGATGATCACGACCAGCCCGAGTCCACCACTGGGTCCATAGCCCCAACTGTGACTGTGTGGCCAGGCGGGAATGGCACCGATCAGCATCAGGATCAGGACGATCAACAGGATAGTGCCGAGACTCATGACAGCCTCTTGGAGGCAAACGGCGTGTTTTGGGAGGTGTGGCGCATGGTGTCCTTTGCAGGAAATGGTTGAAGGAATTTGATGTTGCCCTGCCGTTCCCTGTGGGTCTGTTCGATGGCGTACCCTGATTGGGACCGGTCTTGTGGCACCATGACTTTTTTTGAGCGGAGGGACGCCATGTTCAGAAGATTTGCAGGGGGACTCGTGTGCTGGCTGGGCTTGAGCAGCTGGGGCGCAGCGCAAAGCCCGGGTCTGGTTGACGCGCCTGTGGCCAGCGTGGCAGCCGTTGATTTGGCCCGCTACGCCGGCAAGTGGTTCGAAATTGCCAGTTTTCCGATGTTTTTTCAGCGACAGTGTGTCGGTGACACCAGCGCCAGTTACACGCTGGGTGCCGATGGCCGGGTCGAGGTCAGCAACCGCTGTCGCACTGAAAACGGCTTCGATGAAGCCAAGGGGGTCGCCACCGTGGTCGAAGGCTGGCGCAACAGTCGCCTCAAAGTCTCATTCTTCTGGCCATTCAAGTCCGACTATTGGGTGTTGGGTCTGGATGACGATTACCGCTGGGCAGTGGTGGGTAACCCGAACCGCAAATACCTGTGGGTTTTGTCCCGCACGCCGCAGTTGTCCAAACCCTTGCTGGATGCGGCGCTGGCTTGCGCCACGGCGCAGGGCTATGACTTGAGTCAGCTGCGCTATACGCCGCAGACTGCGCCCTAGGCGGTTGTGTTGCCGCGCACGAGGCAAATGCCCTGGTCGCCCCAGCGCGCTACTTGCACCCAAGTTCTTGAATGAATTGCACTCTAGCGCAAGTCAGTCAATCCTCTATAGCAATAATAATAATAGCGCTAAGATCGTTTCAGAGCCTTGATCCTTCGATACAGTGAACGCTCGCTGATGCCCAGTTGCGCCGCCAGTTCAGCTCGACTGCCGGGATGGGCCTTGAGTATTTCACTCAGTGCGGCGTGTTCGGCTGACTTGAGGCCACCAGGGACGGCGAAGGTCGGCTTGGCACTGGCTCCGCTGGCAAATGGCAGTGGTCCGGGGGCATCGTGCTCTCGTGCAGGAGAAACGGGCGGACGCCGGCCGGACCTGAGGGCCTGTTCGACGTGGGTGGCGTCGAGTGTGCTGCCGTCGCACAGCAGGGCCGAACGCTCCAGCAGGTTGCGCAGTTCACGCACATTGCCAGGATAGTCCTGAGCTTGCAGCAGGTTCAATGCTGCGTTGCTGATGCCCAGCTTGCGCTGTGCCGCGACCCGTTTGAGCAGGGCCATGGCCAGCAGCGAGATATCGTCGCGGCGCTCCCGCAAGGCCGGCAGGTGGATGGGAAAGGTGCTCAGGCGGTAGTACAGGTCTTCGCGGAAGCGACCTTGCACCACCATCTGATCGAGATCACGGTGGGTCGCTGAGACCACGCGGATGTCGGCATGACGCTGCTCGGTGCTGCCGACGCGGCGATAGGTACCCGTCTCCAGCAACCGCAGCAGCTTGACCTGCATGGTCAGCGGAATGTCACCCACCTCGTCCAGAAACAGCGTGCCGCCGCTGGCAGCCTCGACCAGGCCGCCACGGGCGGTATTGGCGCCGGTGAATGCGCCACGCTCATGGCCAAACAGTTCGGACTCAAACAGGTTCTCGGGCAGACTGGAGCAGTCGACCGGTACCAGCGCCCGCTGCGAGCGACTGCTGGCCTCGTGTACGGCGCGTGCCACCAGTTCCTTGCCGGTGCCCGACTCTCCCAGCAGCAAAACTGTCGCCATGGCCGGCGCCACCCGCGCCACCAGCGACAGCATGTGCTGAAACACCGCTGAACGCCCGATCAGCCCCTGGGCCGTTGCCTGGCCCTGAGCAACGCGCAACGACTCCATTTTCTCAACAAAAAACGCCTGCTCCCCATCGGCATTGAGCAGCGGTGCCAGCTCAATATTGACATACTCCTCACCTTTGGCGGTGTGATGGAGGTGCAGCACCCGCTCGCGTTGGCCCGACTCGCGCGCCTTGACCAGTGGACACGATTCACCCGCCTGATCACACGGCACGCTGAAATGGTGAGACACCTCAAAGCAGGTCCGCCCGACCACGCTGCGATCAGGGCTGAACTGGCGCCGGTACGACGCGTTGGCGGCCAGAATTCGGTATTGCGTGTCAAACAAAATGTGGGGCTCGGGCAAGCCCTCCAGGAACGACATCAGTTCGGGAAGCGGTTTCATGCGGCAAGTTTATGCCAGATGACTGCCAGTCTGTCATATCTGGCAGAACCTGGCGATGCTCCTGCCAGCCATATTGGGGTTGTTTTGTTTGCTAAGTATATGAATTCATTTGATGTTCTTTGTTTAACGGGGGTGGCACGATTATTGATTGATACGTTGGTCTTTCCTGGAGTACCTGATGACGACTGTGAACACCTTTGATGCGCTGGCAGCCAATTCACACGAGCACGATGCAGAGCGGCGCAGAATGCTTGTTCTGACGGCTACCGCTGGTGCAGTGGCTGCAGGCGCAGTGGCACTGCCGTTGGTGGCGAGTTTTTCCCCCAGCGAGCGGGCGCTGGCCATGGGTGCAGCGGTTGAGGCCGATATTTCAGACATCGCGGTGGGGGCCGTCAAGACCATCGAGTGGCGAGGCAAACCCGTTTGGGTGATGCGACGAACCCCTGAAATGCTGGCCTCGCTGCCCTTGCTTGACAGCCAATTGGTGGATCCAGCCTCAGAAGTCAAGTCCCAGCAACCTGATTACGCACAAAACGCCCATCGCTCCATCAAGCCTGAGTTCATGGTGACGGTGGGCATTTGTACCCACCTGGGCTGTTCACCCACGTCGGTACCGGCCGGCACCAACAATCCGAGCGTCGGTGCCGACTGGAAGGGCGGTTTTTTCTGCCCTTGTCACGGCTCGACCTTTGATCTTGCGGGTCGAGTCTTCAAGAACAAGCCGGCCCCGACCAATCTGGAAGTGCCGCCCCACAAATACCTTTCCGATGGTCGGCTGCTGATTGGCGAAGACAAGGTGGCATGAACATGAATACTGCAGTTGTCGTGACGCCATACGAACGCCTGGGTCAAGAGGCGGGCATTCGTCAGCTCGTCTCGCGCTTTTACGCGCTGATGGATGAACTGCCTGAGGCCTATACCGTGCGCCAGATGCACCCCGAGAGCCTGACGGGCAGCGCGCAAAGCCTGTTTGAGTTTTTATCGGGCTGGCTGGGTGGGCCACCCCTGTATGAGCGAAAGAAAGGCCACCCGCGCCTGCGCATGCGTCATGCACCTTACACGGTGAACCAGGTGGTGCGTGACGAGTGGATGTTGTGCATGACACAAGCCATCTCCGAGCAGGTGCCTGACCTGGTGTTCCGGCAATGGCTGCTCGAGACCTTTGGGCAGATGGCGGATCATCTTTTGAACGCTGGCGACGCATCGTCTTGCTCCGCGCATTGATACAACCTGAGACAGTCCGGAGGCCGCGCATGTACTTCAGAATATTGAACGATGACGCCAGCGGTGAACTGACCTACCTGCTGGCTGACCCGAGCGCTCGCGAAGCGGTACTGATCGACCCGCACGGTCGCGATCTGCCGGTTCTGCACGCTCTGCTGTCCGAGCGTGACCTGCGTCTGCGCTGGATTTTGCGCACCCATCACCATGACGATATGCAGCGGCGCGAGCCCGCCCTGCTGGCACGTCTGGCCGCGCCTGTGGTGCAAGGTGATTCGGCTGACCCCGTCAGCGCGTCGGTCTTGCCGTTTGGTGACGAGCTGATTCATGTGGTGTCCACGCCGGGGCACACCCGCTTCTGCCTGAGCTTTTCCTGGCGCGACAGGTTTTTTTGCGGCGGCTTGCTGGCGGTGACCGCCTGCCCACATCAACCGCGCCCACAGGCACCCCAGGACTTGTGGGACAGCGTGACGCAGAAAGTTTTTACACTTCCGGATGAAACTTTGTTGTTTGCCGGACATGAGCGGCGTGCGCGGGCGGTTAGCACCGTACTGGAGCAACGCCGCTGGCATCCGTTTTTTTCCGGATTGACGCGCGACGAATTCCTCGCGCACATGGCGGCCCTTCCAGAACAACAGATACTCACACCAACTTTAGAGGAATGACACATGACTAACAGCACGAAAGACGGCAAGAAGGTGATTCCCATCGCCGCTGCTGAGCCCGAAGAGGAGATGATTTCGCTGTACGCAGCGCACAAGAAGATCTATCCGCGCAGTGTTTCAGGGGTATTTTCCAACTGGCGCTGGATCATGGTCTGGGTCACGCAGATCATTTTTTATGGCCTGCCGTGGATCGAATGGGGACAGCGTCAGGCGGTGTTGTTTGACTTGAGTGTGCGCCGCTTTTACATCTTTGGTTTGGTGTTGTACCCGCAGGACTTTATTTACCTCACCGGATTGATGATCATTGCGGCCTTGTCGCTGTTCTTGTTCACCGCGGTGGCCGGGCGCCTGTGGTGCGGCTACGCCTGCCCGCAAACGGTGTACACCGAGATTTTCCTTTGGTTCGAAAAACTGGTCGAGGGGGATCGCGCCGCGCGCATGCGTCGTGATGAAGCGGGTATGTCGGGCGAAAAGCTGGCGCGCAAGGCGGCAAAACACTTCCTCTGGATTGCGTTTTCGTTCTGGACCGGGTTTACGTTTGTGGGTTACTTTGTGCCGATGCGTGAAATGGCGGGGGCATTCATGGGTGGTCAGCTGGCCGCCTGGGAGTTTTTCTGGGTATTTTTCTACGGCTTTGCGACCTATGGCAACGCCGGTTTCATGCGTGAACAGGTGTGCCTGCACATGTGCCCGTACGCGCGGTTTCAAAGCGCCATGTTTGACAAGGACACCCTGATCGTCACTTACGATGCTGAGCGCGGTGAGCCACGCGGTGCACGCTCGAAAAAGGCCGACCCGAGCAAACTCAATCTGGGCGCCTGTGTGGATTGCAGTCTATGTGTGCAGGTGTGCCCGACCGGGATCGACATCCGCAATGGCCTGCAGTACCAGTGCATTGGCTGTGGTGCCTGTGCCGACGTCTGTGACACGGTGATGGACAAGGTGGGTTACCCGCGTGGTTTGGTCAAGTACTCGACTGAAAACGCGATGAAAAACCATTGGAGTTCCAAGCAGACCATGCGGCATGTGTTGCGGCCGCGGGTGCTGGTCTACACCAGCATTCTTACCGCCATCGTGCTGGCGATCTTCATCAGTCTCGCCATGCGCACGCCGTTCAAGGTGAATGTGGTACGGGACCGCGGTGTCATGGCGCGGGTGGTCGATGCAGGCAAAACAGAAAACGTTTACCGCTTGCAGGTGATGAACGCGACGGAGACCGACCAACATTACCGGTTCTCCGTCAACGGGTTGCCGAGTTTGGTCATCACCTCGGACACCACTGTCAAGGTGGAATCGACGAAGGCCGTGACCATACCGGTTCGGGTACAGGCTGATTTTGGTGCCGCCAGCGCCGGCTCGCATGAAATTCACTTTGAAATCGAGTCGCTGGACAGCCCAGGCAAACTGATCGAGAAATCGACCTTTATCGTGCCCAACTGAGTCGGGTGGTGCCGGGACCTTGAGATGGAGGGTGCGGGGTCCTGGATGTGGCTGGCCGCCACATTGGGGCTGGCCTTGTACGGGCTGCGTTTCCTGGCCCACCGTCTGATTTTGCGCGGCTTGCGCGCCCCGCGCGTCGGCCATGCGCAGCCATTGGCTGCCCTTGATCCGGCTGGCGTCGGGGTCCGATGTCGCGTCACCTCAGGCAAATCCTTGTTTGGCTGGTTCTCTGCGTTGCCGGATGATTCTGTGGTGCCTGCGGTGCTGGTCATGCATGGTTGGGGTGCCAATGCAGCCATGATGTCAGCCTGCATCGCGCCCATCAGGGCCGCCGGTTACTCAGTGCTATTGCTCGATGCGCGCTGTCATGGTTTGAGCGACGATGAGCCGTTCACTTCGCTGCCACGCTTTGCTCAGGACATCGAGGCTGGACTTGACTGGCTGGCAGCCCAGCCCCAAGTGGACCGGTCGCGTCTCGCGGTGATTGGGCACTCTGTCGGCGCGGGTGCGGCACTCTTGTGCGCTTCACGCTCGCCAAGACTGCGGGCGGTCGTCAGCATCAGTGCCTTCGCCCATCCACAGGAGGTGATGCGACGGTTCTTGGCTGACCACCATGTTCCATACTTTGTCATCGGCTGGTATGTGTTGCGCCACGTGCAAAAAGTGATTGGGGCCTGTTTTGGCGATATTGCACCACTCCACTCGATCGGACGGGTCTCATGCCCGGTCTTGCTGGTCCATGGTACGCAAGACGAAATGGTGCCGTTTGATGACGCAAGGCGCATTCTTGACGCAGCTCGACCGGGCGTCGCGACCCTGATGGCTGTGCCAGGGCGACATGATCCCAGTGATGCATTGCACGAGGAGTTGCCGCAGATCGTTGATTTTTTGCGACGGGCATTTGTTCCTTCATCGGCCTGAACAGGCGTCCTTGCAGCGATCAGGCGGCTGGGTTCGACCCCTACAATTCGGCAGCAAAGGGCAACTCCATGAAAATACTCATTTCCAATGACGACGGCTACCAGGCTCCGGGTCTTGTTGCGCTCTACGAGGCGCTCAAAGATATCGCCGAAGTCGAGGTGGTTGCGCCGGAGCAGAACAACAGCGCCAAGTCCAACGCGTTGACCCTGCATTCACCGTTGTATGTTCACCGCGCCGGCAATGGCTTTCGCTTTGTCAATGGCACACCGGCGGACTGTGTGCACATTGCCTTGACGGGCCTGCTGGACTATCGCCCGGATCTGGTGGTATCGGGCATCAACAACGGTGCCAACATGGGTGACGACACCATTTACTCCGGCACCGTCGGGGCGGCAATGGAGGGTTACCTGTTTGGGATTCCGTCGATCGCGTTCTCACAGGTTGAGCGGGACTGGCATCATTTGGACGCTGCGGCCACCAAAGCGCGTGAATTGGTGCTGCAAATGGCAGCGCAAAATCTGGTTGGCAGCAGTGCGTGGTTGCTCAATGTCAACATTCCCAACCTGCCATTGGCACAGATGGGTCATCTCAAGCTGTGCCGGCTTGGGCGCCGCCATGCTGCTGAGCCGGTAATCACCCAACTGAGCCCACGCGGCGAGACGATGTATTGGATTGGCGCCGCCGGGGCTGCCAAAGACGATGCGGATGGCACGGATTTTCATGCCACCGCGCAAGGTCATATCGCCATGACACCTTTGAAGGTTGACCTGACCGACCATGACCATCTGGGATATTGGGCACAAACGGCGGCGCGACTGTCCAGCGGTATGGGGCGCGGCGGATGACGGGCAGCGCCAAGCCTGGTGCCAAGCGGCGCCCTGGCTTTCCGGTTCAGCTTAGAACTGCCGTCAGTTCGGCGCGTCCGACCAGTCCGCGCTCCATGCCGTCCAACCATCCTTTGCTCACGGTGATTCCGCAAGGTGTGGGTATGGATTCGAGTGCGGTGCGCCGAAGTATGGTGCAAAAACTGGCACAACAGGGCATTCTCGACGCACAGGTGTTGGCTGCGATGGGGCGGGTTGAGCGGCATCGGTTTGTCGACACGGCGCTGGTCAATCAGGCCTACGAGGATACCAGTTTGCCCATCGGCCTGGGGCAAACGATTTCGAAGCCCGGCGTGGTGTCGCGGATGCTCGAACTGTTGTGTCAGGGTAAAACCACCCGCCTTGGACGTGTGCTGGAGATCGGCACTGGCTGCGGCTATCAGGCGGCACTGTTGAGTGAACTCTGTGCCGAGGTGTATTCCATCGAACGACTGCGTGGCCTGCACGACAAGGCGCGTGACAACCTGCGGCCACTGCGTCTGGCCAATGTGCATTTGTTGTTTGGTGACGGCATGGTGGGCTACGCCAAGGGTGCTCCCTATGCGGGCATCATTGCGGCAGCGGGCGGCGAGTCGGTGCCCAGCGCCTGGACAGACCAACTGGCCGTGGGCGCGCGACTGGTGGCTCCGGTGGCGGCTGCCGGTGGCCGACAGCAGGTGCTGATGGTGATTGATAAAACCCCGCAAGGCTTGCGCCAGACCGTGATGGAAGCCGTGCACTTCGTCCCCTTAAAATCCGGGGTCGCTTGATGGGGAACCCAATGATGCTTATGAATCGTGTGCTTGTTATGCCTGGCTTGGCGTTGCTGATGGCCGTGACACTTGCGGCATGCAGCAGCCGGAGTCTGAACCGTGCACCGGTCGAAGAGCGAGGCAGCCGCCCGGTGACAGCGTCTGCCCCGATTCCAGCGACGCCACCGATGGCACCCAGCGGCAACCCCGCCGGTGCCCCGGTACCAGTTGAACTGCCGCCCGTGCATCAGCCACAAGGCTGGGAGAACGCCGGCAAGCCAGGTTACTACACAGTCAAGTCGGGTGATACCCTGCTGCGCATCGCGCTTGAGAACGGACAGTCGATGCGCGATATCGCGCGCTGGAGCCAGGTGGAGAACCCCAATCGTATTGAAGTCGGGCAAGTGCTGCGTGTGGTACCCCCAAGCGCCGGCGAGCCTGTGGTCAAGCCGGTCACTCGACCCAGTGTGACTGCCAGTGCAGCCGTTGCGCCAGCTTCAGCGGGAGCCGCAGCCAGTGCCGCGCCTGCACCCGCGTCAGCCGCCAGTGCCGTGCCTGCCGTGACCAGACCGTTGGTGACCGATTCGGATATTCAGTGGATCTGGCCCACCAGCGGGGCCGTGCTGGCAGGTTTTGACGAGGTCAAGAACAAGGGAGTGGATTTGGGTGGCAGCGCCGGTGACCCGGTGCTGGCGGCGGCGGATGGTCGGGTGGTGTATGTGGGTGCCGGTTTGCGCGGCTATGGCAATCTGATCATTCTGAAACACGACAACGTGTTCTTGACGGCTTATGCCCATAACCAGACACTGCTGGTCAAAGAAGACCAGTCGGTGATCAAGGGGCAGAAGATTGCCGAAATGGGCAACAGTGATGCCGACCGGGTCAAGCTGCATTTCGAGGTGCGTCGCCAGGGCAAGCCGGTCGATCCGCTCAAGTACCTGCCGCCGCGCTAAGGCGCGGCAATACCGGCACAACCCACATGGACAGTTCGAACCAGCGCGACAGCGCTGCCATACCCGCCGATTGGTTACGGGTTGAATCACTGGATCTCGATGCCCAGGGTGTGGCGCACAAAGCCGACGGCAAGGTGGTTTTTATTGAAGGTGCGCTGCCCTTCGAGTACGTCAGCGCCAACATCAACCGCCACAAAAACAATTGGGAGCAAGGTACTCTCACGGCGGTGCATCGTGCGTCGTCCCAGCGAGTGCAGCCGCATTGCCCACACTTCGGTTTGCACAGTGGTGCCTGCGGCGGCTGCAAGATGCAGCATCTGCACACCGGTGCCCAGGTGGCGGTGAAGCAGCGGGCGCTTGAGGACAATCTTTGGCATCTGGGCAAAGTCAAACCCGAGCAGATTCTGAGGCCGATTGAAGGACCCCATTGGGGTTATCGCTATCGGGCACGGTTGTCGGTGCGGTTTGTCCGCAAAAAGGGTGTGGTGCTGGTGGGTTTTCATGAGCGCAAAAGCCGTTACGTGGCCGACATGCAAGTGTGCCCGGTGTTGCCACCCCATGTGGACGCGATGTTGATGCCGCTGCGCAGCCTGATCCAGTCGATGGATGCGGCAGAAACCTGTCCGCAGATCGAGTTGGCCTGCGGTGACAGCGTGACCGCATTGGTGTTGCGGCACCTGGAACCGCTGAGCGCGGGTGACCGTGAGCGCCTGCGTGTCTTTGCAGATGAGCACCCCGGCGTTCAGTGGTGGCTGCAACCCAAAGGCCCGGAGACCGTGCAGTTGCTTGATCCGGATGGCGAGGTTCTGAGTTACGCCCTGCCAGAGTTTGGCATCACCATGCCATTCAAGCCGACCGACTTCACTCAGGTGAATCCGCACATCAACCGTGTGCTGGTGTCGCGCGCCTTGCGCTTGTTGGCAGCGCAGCGCAGCGAGCGCGTGATCGACTGGTTTTGCGGATTGGGCAACTTCACCTTGCCGATCGCCACCCAGGCGGGTCAGGTGCTCGGTGTCGAAGGCAGCGAAACCCTGGTGGCACGATCGCGCCAGAATTACAAGCAAAATTGCGCTCTAGCCCAATCAGGGCGTGAACTTTCAGCTACTGAATTCGTTACACGAAATTTGTTTGAAATGACCCCCGCCCTGCTGGTCGGTGATGGTGTTGCCGACAAATGGCTGGTGGATCCACCGCGGGAAGGCGCGTTTGCGCTGGTTCGCGCGCTGGCAGACTTGCATCAGCAGGCGATGGGTCGATTTGAAGGCGAGGTGACGGCGGGTGCTGCCGACTGGCAGGCACCGAGCCGGATTGTTTATGTCAGCTGCAACCCCTCCACGCTGGCCCGCGATGCCGGTTTGCTGGTGCATCAGGCCGGCTACCGGTGCACGGCCGCCGGGGTGGTGAATATGTTTCCGCATACCGCGCATGTGGAAAGCATGGCGGTTTTTGATCGGCTTGGCATGGCCTGACTGACGGCTTGCGCTGTTGGCCTAATGCGCGGCTGTTTTGGCTTTGGGTTTTGCCTTGGGATCTTCGATCACTTCTTCTTGTGCCACCGGGGCGGGCGTGGCTGGCGGCGCGACAGGAATTTCGGCGCGCAGACCTTCGAGCTTGTTTTCCCGCATGTACTCGTCCATTTCGCGCCAGCCGGCATAAATCGCCGCTTTATTGACTCCCTTGTTCAGGGTGTAACAATCTTCAATGCTGCGCAAGCCATGCCGGCACGCACCGCCGATGGCCTTGGCATCGGCTTCCTTTTGGGCAATTCTGGGGTCGGGCCCGAGCCCAAGCAGGTCGCAGGCTGACAACAGCAAGGCTGCGGTGAGTATCAGCAGTTTTCTGAGCATGGGGGCAATTCAATCGATGGCGTACAGGCAGGACTGACTGGATTCAATCATGATTGTCGCGATGCAAGCAAGAAAAAAGGGCTGCAAAGAGCCCTTTTTTTCAAATGCTTGCGCGCGTCATGGAGTGTCAGTCACGCTCGCCACCAGCAATGCCAAGCAAAGCCAGCAGGCTTTGGAACACATTGATGATGTCCAGATAAAGAGCCAGCGTTGCGCTGATGTAGTTGGTTTCGCCACCATCCACAATGCGCTTGAGGTCATACAACATGTAGGCGCTGAACACCCCGATGGCGGCAACTGAGATCGCCATCATGCCGGCGGTTGACCCGACAAACACGTTGATGATGCCACCGACCATGATCGCCAGCGCACCGACAAACAGCCACTTGCCCATGCCCGACAGATCCCGTTTGATGACACTCGACAGGCTCGCCATGACAAAAAACACGCCCGCTGTGCCACCAAATGCGGTCATGATGAGTTCAGTGCCATTTCTGAAGCCCAGTATCATGGCAATCATGCGTGACAGCATCAGGCCCATGAAAAAGGTGAAGGCCAACAGAACCGGCACGCCTGCGGCCGAGTTTTTGGTCTTTTCGATGGCGTACATGAATCCAAAGGCACCACCGAGAAACACCATCAAGCCCAAGCCGCCACTCAGCGATTGGGTGATGCCGGTCGCGACCCCCAGCCAGGCGCCCAGAACTGTTGGCACCAGACTGAGCGCCAGCAGCCAGTAGGTGTTGCGCAGCACTTTGTTACGCTGTTGTGCCGAGTAGCCATAACCTAAATCCTGGCCCAGGGTTTGAATGTGGTCAGACATCTGTATTGCTCCTTGCAGCTTGTTGAATCAATGTCATAAATTTTAGGGTGATTCCAGCAAAATCAAGGTACTGAAGGAACTCCGCCGCCTACTTTTTGTGAGGTTACTTGTGACCAGAATGGCGATGAAAGATGGCCAGCTTCGCGTTATCCTTGCAGCCAACATACTTGAAAGGTGATCCAGCATGAGAACAAAAACTTTCCTTGAACTCTCCGATATCAAAGCCATTGCGGCGGCTGCCGAACAGGAGGCCCTGGACAACCAGTGGGCGGTGAGCATTGCGATTGTCGATGATGGTGGCCATCTGTTGTGGTTGCAGCGTCTTGACGGTGCGGCTGCCTTGTCTGCCCACATTGCGCCGGCCAAAGCCAATACTGCTGCTTTGGGGCGACGTGAAAGCAAGGCCTACGAAGAGGTGGTGAACGGTGGACGTACGTCTTTTTTGAGTGTGCCCACCATCCATGGTTTGCTCGAAGGGGGTGTTCCCATCATGAAAGATGGCATTTGTCTGGGTGCAGTAGGCGTCAGCGGGGTCAAATCCAGCGAAGATGCACAAATCGCACGCGCCGGCATTGCCGCGTTGGGCCTCTGAATTGACACAGACACTGCACCAGTGTCAGTAGGTCAGTCGCTCCGGGCGGAGCTCCTGCAAGATGGTGGTGGAGATTTCCTCGATCGACTTGGTGGTGGTTGAGAGCCAGCGGATGCCAAAGCGGCGCATCATGGACTCGGCCTCCTTGATTTCGTAACGGCAGTTTTCCAGCGACGCGTATTTGGAGTTGGGGCGACGTTCGTTGCGGATTTCGCTCAGCCGCTCGGGCTGAATGGTCAGGCCAAACAATTTTTTGCGCTGCGCTTTGAGCGCGGGTGGTAAATCCTGACGTTCAAAATCTTCCGGAATCAGTGGGTAATTGGACGCCTTCAGGCCGTATTGCATGGCCAGATAAAGTGAGGTGGGTGTTTTGCCACTGCGGCTTACACCGACCAGAATGACATCCGAGTTTTCCAGATCGCGGTTCGATTGCCCATCGTCGTGCTCAAGTGAAAAATTGATCGCCGCGATGCGAGACTGGTACTCCTCACTCTTGCTCGTGTCACTGAAACGACCGATGCGGTGATTCGACTTGAGATTGAACTCTGCCTCCAGAGGATGAACAAAGGTGCTGAACATGTCCAGCAGCATCGCCTGGCATCCCTGCGAGATGACCCTGAAAACCTCCTCATTGGCCAGCGTGGTAAACACGATCGGTCGCTTGTTGTCGATCACCCCCGCATGGTTGATCTGACGCACCGCCTGGTGCGCTTTGTCGATACTGTCGGTGAACGGCAGGCGCACATGCTGCAACTCAATCTCAAACTGCGCAAGGATGGCATTGCCAAAGGTTTCGGCGGTAATACCGGTCCCGTCGGAGACAAAAAACACAGTGCGATTGGGCATGACGACAGCGCTTGGCGCTTCCGGTTGAGGTTGCTGCGGAGATGTTTTGAGGTCGGTGGCACTCGACCTCCAAGCCTACAATTGCGATTATCTGACCGAATTCCTGGCGTGACACTGGTTCACCAAAGCATCACAACAAAGAATCAAGTTCACGCACGCAAGCCGCTGCGCTAAAGAAGCGGCGCAACTGAAACAGTTTTGTAACTTCTGGAGCTTGTCTCATGTCAGCACGATTTGCACCGACCGATCTGGTCGTTCCATTTGAAAAATTGCGCATGTCCGATGTGGATTCGGTCGGCGGGAAAAATGCCAGCCTGGGTGAAATGATTGCCAACTTGCCCACCGGGGTCAAGGTGCCAACCGGGTTTGCCACCACGGCCCATGCTTTTCGGGAGTTTCTGGCGTTTGCCGACTTGAGCGGCCGGATCAATGCTCGTCTGTCCAGGCTCGATACCGAGGACGTGAACGCGCTGGCGCTGGCGGGTGCCGAGATTCGGGCGATGGTCGAATCGCAGCCCTTTCCTGCCGCCTTGGAGCAGCAGATTCGCGAGGCCTTTTTGCTGCTCAGCGGTGATAACCCGCAGGCGTCGTTTGCGGTTCGGTCGTCGGCTACGGCCGAGGACCTGCCAGACGCCTCATTTGCCGGGCAACAAGAGACGTTTTTGAACGTCACTGGTATCGACGATGTACTGCACAAGGTCCGCGAAGTGTTTGCTTCCCTCTACAACGACCGCGCGATCAGCTACCGGGTTCACAAAGGATTTGCGCACGAGAACGTGGCCCTGAGTGCGGGCATTCAACGCATGGTGCGCTCTGATCTGGGTGCTGCGGGCGTGATGTTCACACTCGACACGGAATCAGGCTTCGAAGACGTGGTGTTCATCACGTCGAGTTACGGATTGGGTGAAACCGTGGTGCAGGGTGCGGTCAATCCGGATGAGTTCTATGTGCACAAACCCATGCTGCAAGCGGGAAAGCAGGCACTGATTCGGCGTAATTTGGGTTCCAAGCTGATTCAGATGCAGTTTTCGACGGACGCAGAAAAGGCGGCAACCGGCAAACTGGTCAAAACCGTGGATGTGCCCACAGAGTTGCGCAACCGTTACTCCCTGACCGATGCAGATGTGCACAAACTGGCGGCCTACGCATTGGTGATCGAGGCGCACTATGGCCGCCCCATGGATATCGAGTGGGGCAAGGATGGCCTGGATGGCGAGATCTACATTCTGCAGGCGCGCCCCGAGACGGTCAAAAGTCAGGCAGCAGGCAAGGTTGAACACCGCTACAAACTTAAAGGCAAAGGGGTGGTGCTGGCGGAGGGCCGGGCCATCGGACAAAAAATAGGAACCGGCCCGGTCAAAGTGGTACATCACATCAGTGAGATGGACCGTGTCCAGGCCGGTGACGTGCTGGTGACCGACATGACCGATCCCAATTGGGAGCCAGTGATGAAACGCGCCTCGGCGATCGTGACCAACCGCGGTGGACGCACTTGCCATGCCGCCATCATTGCCCGCGAACTCGGTATCCCCGCCGTGGTGGGGTGTGGCAATGCGGATCGTGTGCTCAAGGATGGTATGTTGGTAACCGTCAGTTGTGCCGAGGGTGACACCGGCTTCATCTACGACGGCCTGCTCGAGACGGACGTGACCGAAGTCCGACGCGGCGAGATGCCACCCCTGGATGTCAAGATCATGATGAACGTGGGCAATCCGCAACTGGCGTTTGACTTTTGCCAGTTACCCAACAATGGCGTGGGCTTGGCACGTCTGGAGTTCATCATCAACAATAACATCGGCGTCCATCCCAAGGCCATTTTGGACTATCCAAACATCGATGCCGACCTGAAAAAAGCCGTGGAATCGGTGGCGCGTGGTCACGCTTCGCCGCGTGCGTTTTATGTGGACCGTGTGGCCGAAGGTGTGGCCACCATCGCTGCAGCCTTCTGGCCCAAGCCCGTCATTGTGCGGCTCTCTGACTTCAAGAGCAACGAGTACCGCAAGCTCATCGGCGGCAGCCGGTATGAGCCCGAGGAAGAGAACCCGATGCTCGGTTTTCGTGGTGCGGCCAGGTACGTCAGTGCCGATTTTGGAGAGGCATTTGCCATGGAGTGTGATGCCCTCAAGAGGGTTCGCACCGATATGGGTCTGACCAATGTCCAGGTGATGGTGCCATTTGTGCGAACTTTGGGGCAGGCCAAGAAGGTCACCGAACTGCTGGCGGAACATGGCTTGAAGCGCGGTGAGAACGAGCTCAAGCTGATCATGATGTGCGAGATACCCAGCAACGCCATTCTGGCCAAGGAGTTCTTGCAGTTTTTCGACGGATTTTCAATCGGCTCCAACGATCTCACCCAACTCACATTGGGCCTGGATCGGGATTCTGGTCTGGAATTGCTGGCGCGGGATTTTGACGAGCGGGATCCGGCGGTGACGACCCTCATCAGCCAGGCGATTGCGGCTTGCCGCGCACAGGGCAAATACATTGGCATCTGTGGTCAGGGGCCAAGCGATCACCCCGACTTTGCCCGTTGGCTGATGCAGGAGGGGATCTCGTCGATCTCACTCAACCCCGATACCGTTGTGGCAACCTGGCAAAACCTCGCCAAACCCTAGGAAACACCTATTGAGGTCGGGTTAAGCCGAGGTGATCATGGCCTCCATGATCAACACACCGTTGGAACAGCAGCCTACCGAGTCCATCAACCAACCCATTGCGAGCGTTTCCGGCTTGCAACTGGGTTTGTTGGTGATCTGGTTTGTGGCATCGTTTGGCGTTGTTTTTTTTGCCAACAGTCTGCAGCAGATTGTGGCCGGTTGGCCGGTTTCGTATTGGTTCGCAGCGCAGGGCAGTGTGCTGGTCTTCATCGGCGTGGTGGCGGTGTTTGCCTGGTTCGCCAACCGGCGTGATCGCCTGCAGCAGCAGCCCGATGTTTTTTACGAAAGGTACCAGCGCCGCATTCACCAGAGATTTGCCATTTACGTGGTTTTGTTTTTGGCGTTTCTGTTGGTGCTGGCTGCAGCGGAGCAGGCCGGTTTCAGGAAAATCTGGGTTGGCGCGGTGTTTCTCTTTGCAACCGTCTTCCTGTATGCCTTGATCGGCATTTATGGCCGCACCTCCAAGGCTTCTGAATACTATGTGGCGGGGCGCAAGATTCCGCCCATTTACAACGGCATGGCCGTGGCGGCGGACTGGATGAGCGCCGCATCGTTCATCAGTATGGCAGGCGGCCTGTACCTGCAGGGTTTCTCGGGGGCGGGCTCACAGCCGGGTGGATTGGTGTACGTGCTGGGCTGGACGGGTGGCTTCTGCCTGGTTGCCTTGCTGGTGGCTCCCCATTTGCGAAGCCTGAACCTCTACACCGTGCCGGACTTCTTTGATGTGCGTTTTGGCGGTCGATGGCCCCGTATCATCGCAGCGTGGGCGGCTGTCTTGTGTTCATTCACTTACGTGGTGGCCCAAATCTATGGTGTGGGCCTGATCACATCGCGCCTGACCGGGGTGCAGTTCGAGATCGGCATTCTTTTGGGTCTCGGGGGGGTGCTGGTGTGTTCATTTTTGGGTGGCATGCGAGCCGTGACCTGGACCCAAGTGACGCAGTATGTTGTGCTCATCCTGGCCTTCCTGATACCGGTGTCCTGGCTGGCTTACAAGCAGCTGGGCAACCCCTTGGCACCCTTGGTGTATGGGCAGCAACTGTCGAAAATAGCCGAGCTGGAGCGCCAGTTGGTCAGCGCACCGGCCGAGCAGGCCGTGATCCAGGAATTCAAGCGTCGTGCCCAGGAGTATGCGTTGAAGCTTGAGAACGTCCCGGAGGCGTTGGAGCAAGAGCGAAAAACACGTCGTGAAACCATTCGCCGATTGACTGAACAGCAGGCCGACGAGTCTGTCATTGTGGCAGCACGCCGGGACCTGGCGACCCTGCCGCGCGATGAAGCCGCCGCGCGGGACCTTTGGACCCGTGTACTCAATGAAAACCGGGAACGCGCGCGACCGTTGGCGGGAATGCCGGCGCATACCCGGCCGTTTGCGGGTGATCCTGCCGGCTCACCCCAGGAGAAGCAGGCGTTCGAGTCCTCGCGTCGCAATTTCTTGGCGTTGATGTTTTGTCTCATGATTGGGACCGTGGGTTTACCGCATTTGTTGACTCGATTTTTCACCACCCGTAGCGTGGCCGATACACGCGACTCGGTGACTTGGTCATTGTTTTTTATCGCCCTGCTGTATCTGGCGGCACCGGCACTGGCAGTGCTGGTCAAGTTCGAAATCATGGGCAACCTGGTGGGGCAGCGTTTTGACGAGTTGCCGGTTTGGATTGCGCAGTGGGCCAAAGTGGATCCCTCCCTGATTTCTGTGAGCGACATCAATGGCGACCAGATCCTTCAGTTTGCCGAGCTCAAACTTGGCGCTGACATTGTCATGCTGGCCACACCTGAAATTGGTGGATTGCCCTACGTGGTGTCCGGTCTGGTTGCGGCGGGCGGGCTTGCCGCTGCGTTGTCAACCGCAGACGGGCTGTTGCTGACAATTGGTAATGCACTGGCGCACGATCTGTTCTTGCGCGGCGGGGATGACCGAGTTGGTGCGGTGCGTCGGGTGATGTTGTCAAAGTTTGCCTTGTTGCTGGTGGCATTGATTGCGGCTTATGTGGCCGCGCAGAGGCCGGCAGACATCCTGATTCTGGTTTCTGCGTCTTTTTCCCTGGCTGGCGCAGCGCTGGTTCCGGTGATGGTGTTGGGGATCTTCTGGCGGCGCACGACACGTTTCGCGGCGGTGATGGGTATGTTGAGTGGTTTGGGTGTGACGCTGTACTACATGCTGATCAATGTGCCGACGTTTCGTCAATACTTCAAGATGAGCGGATCAGGCCTGTGGTTCGATATCGAACCCGTGGCTGCCGGTGTGTTTGGTGTCAGTGCGGGTTTGCTGATCACCTTCATGGTCAGCTGGTTGACCCCGTCAAGAGTGACGACCGCCAAGTAACTGGAACGGCGCTGGACGACGCGCTATAATCGCGGGCTTGCCTTGCTGCACCTCAATGAGACGCTGAGGGCAGCTTCATCGCCCCTTGCAGGGGTTTATCCAAAAGGAGTTTAGATGCGTCATTACGAAATCATACTCATGATTCATCCGGATCAGAGTGAGCAGGTTCCCGCCATGCTGGAGCGTTACAAAAGCATGATCACCAGTGGTGGTGGCAAAGTGCACCGGGTCGAGGACTGGGGCCGTCGCCAGTTGGTCTATATGATCAATAAATTGGCCAAGGCGCATTACCTGTGTGTCAACATCGAAGCCGATCAGGCCGTGATGGTTGAGCTGGAACATGCCTTCAAGTTCAACGACGCCGTGTTGCGACATCTCACTGTGTTGAAGAAGAAGGCTGAAACCGGTCCTTCTTCCATGATGAAGACGGTCGAGCGCGAAGAAACCCGCAAGACCCAACAAGCTGAATACCAAGCTTAAGCACGGTAATTTCAGCGTGGTGTGAGCCATATTTTTACCAACCAACTTGTACTGAGCGCCACCATCATTGAAGTAGAGCCTTTGCGTTACACCCCGGCTGGTTTGCCGGCCCTGAATCTGCGCTTGGAGCATGCCTCGGAAATTTCTGAGGCGGGCCTTTCCAGGCAGGTCAAGGTCAATATCAGATCAGTGGCCCTGGGAGCGGTTGCCGAGCAACTTGCGGTACAGGACATCGGCAGCAAAGGTGCTTTCAAGGGTTTTCTGGCCTCGCCTCGTGGTGGAAAAAACGTGGTGTTCCACCTACAGGAATTTGCCAAAGAGTCATCTTTACCCCCGTAATTTAAGGAGTCCATCATGGCCGGACCAAAACGTTTCAATAACAAAGACAAGCGCCCCAAGCGCCCCGCTCAAAACCTGCTGTTCAAACGCAAGCGTTTTTGCCGTTTTACAGTGACAGGTGTTGAAGAGATTGACTACAAAGACATCGATACCCTGCGCGATTTCATCGCTGAAAACGGCAAGATCATCCCGGCACGCCTGACCGGCACGCGTGCGATTTTCCAGCGTCAACTCAACACTGCCATCAAGCGCGCACGCTTTTTGGCCATGCTGCCGTACAGCGACCAGCACAAGATCTAAAGGATACACACCATGCAAATCATTCTGCTCGACAAGGTGGTGAACCTTGGTAATCTGGGTGAAATCGTCAAGGTCAAAGATGGTTATGCCCGCAATTTTCTGATTCCGGCGGGACGCGCCCGCCGTGCGACCGAGGCTGCAAAGAAGGAATTTGAAGCACGTCGCGTTGAACTTGAAAAAGTGGCAGCTGCCAAGTTGGCCGAAGCACAGGCCGTGGGTGAGAAATTGGCGGGCACCGTTTGCAAGCTGACCCAGAAGGCCGGTGTTGATGGTCGTCTGTTTGGCTCGGTGACCAATGCCGATATCGCCGAAGAACTGACCAAGAACGGCTTTGCGGTGACCAAGGCGCAAGTTCGCATGCCCAATGGCCCGATCAAAATCGTCAGCGACAGCAAAGTAAGTGTGGCCTTGCACACCGACGTGGTGGTTGACATCACGGTTTCGGTTTACGGCGAAACTGCTTAAACGCTGACAGCGCGAGATCAGTCCTGCTGGCCGCCTGGGTGCAAGCCCTGGCGGCTTTTTTGTTGGTACCTTGGCCAGTCGGGGCAATGCACAACTTATGCACAGCTTTTACAAGGGTCGCCCCCAGCTTCTCCCTCGACAGCGGTCTTTACACGCCGTAGCATTCAGGGTTTCCTGAAAACCATATGTCTGCCGTACTTTCCATTCATAACGACGATACCGGGCTGGACCGCCAGGTGGCCCAATTACGTATTCCGCCCCATTCGATCGAATCCGAATCCAGTGTGCTGGGGGGCTTGCTGCTGGACAACGCGGCGTGGGACCGGGTCAGTGATGTGCTCGGTGAGCAGGATTTTTACCGTTACGAGCACCGTGCCGTGTTCTCTGCCATGAGCACGCTGATCAATGCGTCCAAGCCGGCCGATGTGATCACCGTCTACGAGCAATTGCAGAGTTTGGGCAAGGCGGAAGAAATGGGGGGCCTGAGCTACCTCAACGCTTTGGCCCAGTACGTGCCTAGTGCCGGCAATATTCGCCGCTATGCGGAGATTGTTCGGGATCGCTCGATTCTGCGCAAACTGGTGTCCACCAGCGAGGAAATATCGGCCAACGCGTTCAACCCGAAAGGGCGTCCGGTTGCCGCCATCCTGGATGAGGCAGAACAGAAGATATTCAACATTGGTGAAGAGGGTGCGCGCACCAAGCAGGGTTTTCAAACCATGGATACCCTGGTGGTCGAGTTGCTCGACCGTGTTCAGGAGATGGCTGACAACCCCAATGATGTCACCGGGGTGCCCACCGGTTTTTATGATCTGGACCGTCTGACGGCAGGTTTGCAGGCGGGGGATCTGGTGGTTCTGGCGGCCCGACCATCGATGGGAAAAACGGCTTTGGCGATCAATATTGCTGAGCATGTGGCGTTGCACGAGGGCCTGCCGGTTGCCGTGTTTTCCATGGAAATGGGTGCTGCTCAACTGGCAGTGCGCATCGTCGGCTCCATCGGTCGCATTGATCAGGGGCATTTGCGTACAGGCAAACTCACAGACGACGAATGGCCCCGGTTGTCGGAAGCGATTGAGCGGCTGCGCACCATCTCGTTGCACATCGACGAGACCGCTGGCCTTACCTCCAGTGAACTGCGTGCCAACGCCAGGCGCCTGGCGCGCCAGTGTGGCCAACTTGGTCTGATCGTGGTCGACTATTTGCAATTGATGAGCGGCTCCAATGGCAGTGATGGTGAAAACCGTGCCACTGAACTCGGAGAAATTTCGCGTGGGCTGAAGATGCTGGCCAAAGAGCTCAAGTGCCCGGTGATTGCTTTGTCTCAGCTCAACCGCAGTGTTGAGCAACGTCCCGACAAACGTCCGATGATGAGTGATCTGCGCGAGTCAGGGGCCATCGAACAGGACGCCGACATCATCATGTTCATCTACCGCGACGAGTACTACACCAAAGACGCCTGCAAAGAGCCGGGTGTCGCGGAAGTGATCATTGCCAAGCAGCGCAATGGCCCGACCGGCGTGGTCAAGCTGGCCTTCCTCAACAAAATCACCAAATTTGAGTCACTGGCCTCAGGTTCATCGGGCGATTTTTAGCAAAAAAAGGCTGTAGCGCTTATCCCTCAATCGCTGATAGCTACTGAATTAGAGAGCCTCACTGGCGAAGTCTGCCAAGCGCGAGCGCTCGCCACGGGCCAACGTGATGTGGCCGCCGTGTGCCCAACCCTTGAATTTGTCGACCGCGTACGTCAAGCCGGAAGAGCCCTCGGTCAGGTAAGGCGTGTCAATCTGTGCAATATTGCCCATACAAACGATCTTGGTACCCGGTCCGGCCCGGGTGATCAGGGTTTTCATTTGCTTGGGTGTGAGGTTCTGCGCCTCGTCAATGATCAGATACTTGTTCAGGAAGGTGCGACCGCGCATGAAATTCATGCTTTTGATCTTGATCCGGCTGCGAATCAGTTCGTTGGTCGCGGCGCGTCCCCATTCACCCGCTGCGGAGTCGGTCTTGCCAAGCACCTCCAGGTTGTCGTCCAGAGCGCCCATCCAGGGGCCCATTTTTTCTTCTTCGGTACCGGGCAGGAATCCGATATCCTCGCCCACGCTGACCGTGGCGCGCGTCACGATGATTTCGGTGTAGCGACGCTCGTCGAGCACCTGTGTCAAACCGGAGGCCAGCGCCATCAGTGTCTTGCCGGTGCCGGCGGTGCCGGTCAGGGTGACAAAGTCAATCTCCGGATCCATCAGCAGGTTCATGGCAAAGTTCTGCTCACGGTTGCGGGTGGTGATGCCCCACACGGCATTTTTCAGGTGGGTGAAGTCACGCAGGGTCTTGAGCACGGCCTGTTTGCCGCGGATCTCGGTGACTTTGGCATACAGGCTGGGTTCACCCGGTGCTTCAAAATAGACGAACTGGTTCACCAGCAACTGCGGCACCACGGGTCCGCTGAACCGGTAAAACGTGCTGGCACCTTGTTGCCAGCTCTCGATGGTACTGCCGTGGGTGGTCCAGAAATCTGACGGCAGTGCCAGTGCTCCTGAGTACAGCAGGTCGCCATCGTCGAGTGTTTTGTCGTTCTGATAGTCATCGGTATGCAAGCCCAGCGCACGCGCCTTGACACGCATGTTGATGTCTTTCGAGACCAACACCACCTCGCGCGGTGCATGCTGTTTGCGCAGCGATTGCACCACGCCGAGTATCTGGTTGTCCGCCTTGCCCTGCGGCAAGCTGCTGGGCAACTCGTACTCGAGCAACTGGGTCTGAAAGAACAAACGGCCACGCGCTTCGGTGTGCCCGGTGACGTTCAGTGGCAAACCTGTGGCGATGTCGGCCCCTTGATGTTCTGCCAGCGCATCAAGCGTGCGGCTGGTCTGGCGACCATTGCGCGCCACCTCGGTCATGCCTTTTTTGTGCGCATCGAGTTCTTCGAGCACGATCATCGGCAGGAAGATGTCATGTTCCTCAAAGCGGAACAGGCAAGTCGGATCGTGCAGCAGCACATTGGTATCGAGGACGAACAACTTGCCGGGGCCGGTGGTCACCTTGCGGTTGGCTTTGGCGCGCTGTGCCGGACGCGCCACCGGTTTGTCTGCGGCAGCCCTGACCTCAATGGCAGGCGCAGGCGACGGTGCCGTGACGGTCGGTGGTGCCGGATGCGGGGCTGTTACCGGCACGGGGGGCGTGGCCTTGACCGCCAGGTTGGGGACCAGATCTCTGTCGCCGGACTTGTCACGTGGTTTGGCCGTGGCAGACACTTCAAAGTCTTTCTGCGACAACAGGGAAGCACGTTTGCTGGGAGCAGTGGGCAGGGGCATTGGGGGTTCCAGGGCTAGAAGTAAGCAGTCAACAATCAAAAATAAAAAAGCCGCCCGATAAGCGGGGCGGCTCCAGCAGGACGGGTGCGCTTCAAGGACATCCCTTGATTATGCACAGTCACCAAGTCAGGCGGTGTGTGGGGCAAAAAAGCGCCTCATGGCGGCAGCAAAGGTCAGGCCAGGACAACGGCCTTCTTGAGCGCCTTGACCGCCTCCAGCACCTCGTCAACGTGGCCGGGCACTTTCAGGCCACGCCACTCGTCCTTGAGGCAGCCGTCTGCACCGATCAAGAAAGTGCTGCGCTCAATGCCCTTGACCTTTTTGCCATACATGATCTTGTTTTTGACCACGCCGAACATGTGGCACATCTTCTCTTCGGTATCAGCGATCAGTTCAAAGGGCAACTCAAGCTTTTGTTTGAAATCGTCGTGTGACTTCATGTTGTCGCGAGACACGCCAAACACGGTGGCACCGGCGCGCACGAAATCATGGTATTTGTCACGAAACTCCATCGCCTCGGTGGTACAGCCTGGCGTGTTGTCCTTGGGGTAGAAGTACAGCACAATGATTCTGCCAAGATGTGAAGTGTGAGTGACACGAACGCCTCCGGTTGCGTTGGACTCAAACTCAGGGATGGGTTTATTGACAACAATCGCCATATTTTTCTATCTCGTGTGACAGGATGCGTCGGTCTTTCAAGTCGCGGACACTATCCTCATTCAAGCGCTGCTGCGCCCTCGACTGCAAGCGCGGTATTTTACTGCATCAGCAAGGCGGCGACGACCTGGCGGCCTTCGGCGGCCAAAATGTTGTAAGTGCGGCAGGCCGCATGGGTGTCCATGGTTTCCAGTCCGATCTGCCGCTCGATCAGCGCAAGGCTCAGCGCCGGCGCGGCGAACCGCAGGCGTGGACCACTGCCAAAAATCACCAGTTCCGCGGGAAAGTGCGTCAACTGCTCAAAATGCGCGGTGCTGAGTTGCTCAAAGTGCTGACACGCCCAATCGATGCGATCTCCTGCCGGGGTAATGATCACGCTATGAAAGATCTTTTCTGCACCGACTTGCACCCAGCCCGGGCCGTAACCGTGAATGGACTGCACGCCGATGTGGTCAGGATGGATTTTCATGGGTGGGTTGTGTTGCGGTGGCAAGCAGCATGTCGGGTGCAGCAAACACTGCCCGACACGCCAAATGTGGTCAAATTGTAGGTTTAACCGCCATACAGTCGCGCCCGGAGGGACATTGAAAACCATTCGCAAATCTGCCAAACTGGCCAACGTGCTTTACGACATTCGTGGCCCGATCATGGACGCAGCGCGCCAGATGGAGGAGGACGGCCAGAAAATCATCAAGCTCAATCTGGGTAACCTGGCAGTGTTTGGCTTTGACGCGCCAGAGGAAATCCAGCAGGACATGATCCGCAACCTGCCCAATTCGGCCGGCTACTCTGACAGCAAGGGTATTTTTGCAGCACGCAAAGCGGTGATGCATGAAACGCAGCGTCAGGGCATTGCCGGCGTCACGCTCGACGATATTTACCTCGGCAATGGCGCCAGCGAACTGATCACCATGGCCACCAACACTTTGCTGGACAACGGCGACGAGTTGCTGTTGCCGATGCCGGATTACCCTTTGTGGACGGCTTCGACCAGTTTGTCGGGTGGCACCCCTGTGCATTATTTGTGCGACGAGGCCAATGGCTGGATGCCGGACCTGGCCGATATTCGCAGCAAGATCACGTCGCGCACCAAGGGCATTGTCGTGATCAACCCCAACAATCCCACCGGCGTGTTGTACAGCGATGACCTGCTCAGCGGCATCATTGCCATCGCACGCGAATTTGGCCTGGTCATTTTGGCCGATGAGGTTTACGACAAGGTGCTGTACGACGGCGTCAAACACACGGCGCTGGCCAGTTTGTCGACCGACGTGCTCACGCTGACCTTCAACTCATTGTCCAAAAGTTACCGCTCGTGCGGTTACCGCGCGGGCTGGATGGTGGTGTCCGGCGACAAGAAGTCAGCCAGTGACTATATCGAAGGCCTGACCATGCTCTCGAACATGAAGCTGTGCTCCAACGTCCCCGGTCAATGGGCCATTCAGACTGCGCTCGGTGGGTATCAGAGCATCAACGATCTGGTGGGCGAGGGTGGGCGCCTGCGTCGCCAGCGCGACCTGGCCTACGAACTGATCACTGCCATCCCGGGCGTGAGTTGTGTCAAACCGCAGGCCGCGCTGTACATGTTTCCCAAGCTTGACCCGACCTTTTATCCGATCAGCGACGACCGCCAGTTTTTCCTGGAGCTGTTGCGCGAGACGCGGGTGATGCTGGTCCAGGGGACCGGTTTCAACTGGCCGCAACCCGACCATTTCCGCATTGTGTTTTTGCCGCATGAGGATGACCTGCGCGAGGCGATTGGCCGCATTGCCAGGTTTCTGGAGGCTTACCGGAAACGGCACAGCAACTGAGTTATTCCTGATTTAATAGCTTCTAGCGCTGATATTAAAAGGGCTGGAGCCATATAACGATAAATTTTTTGCAAAGATCTTATGAAACCAATTCAAGTCGGCCTGTTGGGCATCGGTGTGGTGGGTTCGGGCACGTTCAATGTGCTGCAGCGTAACCAGGAAGAAATCAAACGGCGCGCCGGTCGTGGCATTGCCATCACCATGGTGGCTGATCTCAATGTCATGCGCGCGCAGGCATTGGTCGGGCCGGATGTCACCGTGGTGAGCGACGCGCGCGCCGTCATTGCCAACCCCGACATCGACATCGTCATCGAGCTCATTGGCGGCTACGGCATTGCCAAAACGCTGGTGCTTGAGGCCATTGCCGCGGGCAAACATGTGGTCACCGCCAATAAGGCCTTGCTGGCGGTACATGGCACCGAGATTTTTGCGGCTGCCTCGGCCAAAGGTGTGATGGTGGCGTTTGAAGCGGCCGTGGCCGGTGGCATCCCGATCATCAAGGCGCTGCGCGAGGGGCTCACCGCCAACCGAATCCAGTGGATTGCCGGCATCATCAATGGCACCACCAATTTCATCCTGAGCGAGATGCGCGACAAGGGGCTGGACTTTTCTGCGGTGCTTGAGGAAGCGCAGCGTCTGGGTTACGCCGAGGCTGACCCGACGTTCGATATCGAAGGCGTTGATGCCGCGCACAAGGCCACCCTGATGAGCGCCATCGCCTTTGGCGTCCCGGTACAGTTTGACAAAGCCTATGTCGAAGGCATCACCCGGCTCGGTGCTGCCGACATCAAGTACGCCGAGCAGCTGGGCTACCGCATCAAGCTGCTCGGTATCACCAAACGCCGGGCGGGCGACAGTGGCAAGGGCACCCCTGAAGGCATCGAGTTGCGTGTGCACCCCTGCCTGATTCCCGCCAAGCGCTTGATCGCCAACGTCGAAGGGGCCATGAACGCCGTGGTGGTACAGGGCGACGCTGTGGGCACGACCCTGTACTACGGCAAGGGTGCCGGCTCTGAGCCCACCGCCAGCGCGGTGATTGCCGACCTGGTGGATATTGCCCGCCTGCAGTCGGCAGACCCTTTGCACCGGGTTCCACATCTGGCGTTCCAGCCCAATGCCATGAGCAATTTGCCGGTGCTGCCGATGAGCGAGGTGGTGACCAGTTATTACCTGCGTTTGCGGGTGGCCGACGAAACCGGGGTGCTGGCCAAGGTGACCGGTATTCTGGCCACTTCGGGCATCAGCATTGATGCGGTGCTGCAGCGTGAAGCCGACGAGATCAGTGGCGAGGCCGTGGCCAACCAGGTACCACAGACCGATGTGATCATCCTGACGCATGACTGTGTGGAGGCGGATATGAGCGCCGCCATTGCCCAGATGCAAGCCCTGCCCACAGTGCTGGAGCCCATCACCCGTATCCGCAAGGAAGAGTTGGCCTGATTTCAAGATTTGCAGCGACACCACCACGATGAACTACATCTCCACCCGCGGCGACAAGAGCCCCAAACGATTTTGTGACATCCTGCTCGAAGGCCTGGCGCCGGACGGCGGCTTGTACCTGCCCGAGCGCTATCCCAGCGTCGACGGCACCACCCTGAGCCGTTGGCGCGATATCTATCACCAGCAGGGCTACGCCGAGCTGGCGTTCGAGATTTTGTCGCTCTACATCGATGACATTCCCGCTGATGACCTGCGTGCCCTGTGCGCCAAAACCTACACCGCCGAGGTGTTTGGTACCGGCGAGATCGTGCCGCTGCGCCACCTGGAGAACAACCTGTGGCTCGAAGCCTTGTCCAACGGCCCGACGCTGGCCTTCAAGGACATGGCGATGCAATTGCTGGGCAACCTGTTTGAGTACGAACTGGCACGCCGTGGCGAAGAACTGAACATTCTGGGGGCCACCAGCGGCGATACCGGCAGCGCCGCCGAATACGCCATGCGTGGCAAAAAGGGCGTGCGCGTCTTCATGACCAGTCCGGCCGGTCGTATGAGCCCGTTTCAGCAGGCGCAGATGTTCAGCCTGATGGACGACAACATCTTCAACATCGCCGTGGACGGGGTGTTTGATGACTGCCAGGACATGGTCAAAGCCGTCAGCAACGACCTCGATTTCAAGCGTCAGTACAAGATCGGCACCGTCAACTCCATCAATTGGGCGCGCTTGCTGGCGCAGGTGGTGTATTACTTTGCCGGTTACTTTCAGGCCACCGAGACCCAAGATCAGAAGGTCAGCTTCTGTGTGCCCAGCGGTAATTTTGGTAACGTCTGTGCGGGTCATGTGGCGCGCATGATGGGTCTTCCGGTGGCCAAGCTGGTGGTGGCCACCAATGAAAATGACGTGCTCGACGAGTTCTTCAAGACCGGCGTTTATCGCGTGCGCGCCAGCGCTGACACCCACGAGACCTCCAGCCCGTCGATGGACATCTCCAAGGCCAGCAATTTTGAACGTTTCATTTTTGACTTGCTCGGGCGCGATGGTGCACGCGTCAAGGCCTTGTTTGGCGACGCCCTGGCGCGTGACGGCAAGTTTGACCTGAGCCAGCATCCGGCCTTCAACGACATGCGTCTGCGCTACGGGTTTGAGAGTGGCAAGAGCACCCATGCCGACCGTCTGGCCACCATCAAGGACAGTTATCTGCGTCACGGCATGATGATCGACACCCACACCGCCGATGGTGTCAAGGTGGCGCTGGCGCATACGCACGCTGGTGTGCCGATGATCGTGCTAGAAACAGCCTTGCCCATCAAGTTTGCCGAAACGATTGTGCAGGCCACCGGGGTCGAGCCTGGGCGTCCGGCCAGGTTTGTTGGCATCGAGAATCTGCCCAGGCGCGTCACCGCCATGGCGGCCGAGGTCTCGGCGATCAAGCAGTTCATTGCCGAGAAATGTGCCTGAAATATGACTCTGGCCCAATATCTACGGATGTTTTAAGCTATATTGTTATGAGTAAATTCCCATGAACGTAGTGGCCTTTGCCGGTTACTCCGGTGCGGGTAAAACCACGCTGATCGAGCAGATCATCGTGCTGCTGCGGCAACGGGGCCTGCGTGTCTCGGTGGTCAAACATGCAGGGCATGGTTTTGATATGGATCACCCTGGTAAAGACAGTTACCGTCATCGGGAGGCCGGTGCGTTTGAGGTGATCATGACCTCGCCCAAACGGCTGGCGCTACTGCGGGAGTTTGAGCTGGACACCGAACTGTCGGTCCACGCCCTGATTGCCCAGCTCTACGATGGAGTGGACTGGGTCCTGGTGGAGGGATACCGTGATTCAGACCTGTTGAAAATCGAGGTCTGGCGCAGCGCCGCGGGCAAAGCGGCGCGCTACACCCATGATGACTTTGTCACCGCCATCGCCACCGATTCTCCCGCCGAGCTGCCACTCGCGACCGGGCTGCCGGTGCTTGACCTGAACCAGCCACAGGCGGTGCTTGACTGGCTGTTGTCCCAGGGGGACCGGTTTGAATACCGACCGGAGTTGTACCCATGAGCGCCGCCGGTCAACCAGCATCTGCGGCTGGGCGCGCGCCGCTCAAGTCACTCGATGATGCCTTGGCAGAGCTGATGACGCTGGCGCAACCCCTGACCGATCAGGAGGAGGTGGCGCTGTTCGCCGCCGATGGTCGGGTGCTGGCGCAGGACCTGGTGTCGCCACTGCAGGTGCCGCCGCAGGACAACAGTTCGATGGATGGGTATGCCGTGCGCTGTGCCGACCTGGCCGCTGGCCTGGCGTTGCCGGTGAGCCAGCGGATTGCCGCCGGCGCTTGCGGCACCGCTCTGGCATCGAATTCGGTCGCGCGCATTTTTACCGGTGCACCCATTCCGGCCGGGGCGGATGCAGTGGTGCCACAAGAAGACTGTGCTCTGCAAGACGACGGCCGGGTGTTGTTTACCCGGACCGTGCCGGTGGGTGCCTGGATCCGGCGCAGTGGTGAAGACGTCACCCGGGGCGCTGTGGTGCTGGCAACAGGGGCGCGTCTCACGCCGGCAGAACTCGGGTTGGCGGCCAGCATTGGTGCCAGCCGCGTGCCGGTGGTGCGGCGGCCCCGTGTGGCTCTGTTTTCCACCGGTGACGAGCTGGTGATGCCTGGCGATGTGCCACCGCGTGACATGCCACCCGGCGCCATTTACAACTCGAACCGGTTTTTCTTGCGCGCTTTGCTGATGCGCCTGGGGTGTGAGGTGAGCGATCTGGGCATCGTGCCCGACCAGCGTCAAGCCACCGTGGCGGCGCTGCAGGCGGCAGCACAGGATCATGACCTGATTCTGACCAGTGGCGGTGTATCCGTCGGTGAAGAAGACCACATCAAACCGGCGGTGCAGGCGCTGGGGCACTTGGACCTGTGGCAGATCGCCATCAAACCCGGTAAGCCGTTTGCATATGGCCGTGTCGGTGCGGCCCACTTCATGGGTTTGCCGGGCAATCCGGTGTCGAGTTTTGTCACCTTTTTGCTGCTGGTGCGCCCGTTTCTGCTCAAACTGCAAGGCGTGAAGCGCTACACGAGCCCCTCGGTGACGGCACGGGCGGCGTTCAGCTGGCCCAAGGCTGACAAGCGGCGCGAGTTTCTGCGTGCCAGGCGCAATGCCGACGGTTCACTGGCACTGTTTCCCAACCAGAGTTCGGGTGTACTCACCTCGACGGTCTGGGCCGACGGTCTGGTCGATAACCCGCCAGGGCAGGTCATCCAGCCGGGTGATACGGTACGCTTTGTTGCGTTGGCGGAGTTGTTGTCGTGAAAGTTGCGGTCAAGTACTTTGCCGGGATTCGCGAGTCCATCGGGCAGTCAGGTGAACTGGTGTCAACCCAAAGCGTCACTTTGGGTGACTTGCGTGACGAACTGATCGCACGCGGTGGTCCCTATGCGGAAAGCCTGGCCCGTGGCAAGGCCGTGCGGCTGGCGTTGCAGCAGGTCATGGCCGATGAACAAGCGGCATTGACCGATGGTGCCGAGGTGGCTTTCTTTCCGCCGGTCACCGGTGGTTAGTTTCTTCATTTAGATAGCATTAAAGCTATATCTGTATTGCGCTAGAGGCTTGTTGGATGCAAAAAAGTGCGCGTGTTGTGATTCAGACTGAAGATTTCAACGTGGCCGAAGAAATCGCGTTGTTGCGCGGACAGGACGGCCGGGTGGGGGCCGTCTGCAGCTTTGTCGGCACGGTCCGTGACCGTACCCGTGGCGAGTCCGAGGCCATTCAAAGCATGGAGCTTGAGCATTACCCCGGCATGACCGAGCAGGCCATCGAGGCCATGATCGACGCGGCCCAGACACGGTTTGACATCCTGGGCGCACGGGTTATCCACCGCGTCGGGCGGCTGCAGCCGCTGGACCAGATCGTGCTGGTGCTGGTCACCTCGGCCCACCGCGGTGAAAGTTTTGCCGCCTGTGAGTTCCTGATGGACTACCTGAAAACCCAGGCCCCGTTCTGGAAAAAAGAACAGACTGCTCAGGGTGCGCGCTGGGTCGATGCGCGTGTCAGCGACGACGCGGCTCTGGCCAAGTGGGGCATCGTGGCCAGCAATTCGACGCCTGCTGCGCCGAACTGAACCGGCTCAACCCGTCGCGGTACGGGTGGCTGGCATCGTGGCCGCATCGCGCCGTTCCACCGCTTTGAGCCACAGCAGCAGCAAGGTGCCCAGCGACATCACCGCTGCCGCAAAGTAGAGCCCGGCGTTGTAACTGCCCAGGCGCTCGGCGAGCGATCCGGTCAGCGCCGGACCGATGATTTGCGCCGCCCCGTACGACAGCGTCATCTTGCCCATCATTTTGGCCGGACGGGTGGGGTAATAACGTCCGGCCATGCTCAACACCAGGCTGACCATGCCGATGAACGTACCGCCAAACAGCAGGGCCCCCAGCAAGGCGGCCACTTGTCCACCCACCACGACTGGCAGCAGGATGCCGATGATCTGCAACACAGCGGCCAGAATCAGCGCGTTGAGGTCGCCGGTGCGACGGGCGATCAGGTCCCAGTTGATGCAGGCGGGCGCGGCACCCACACCAATGGCCAGAAACACCCAGTTGCCCTGGCCGGCCAGTCCGGGCAGCCGGTTGACGATCGCGACGATGAAGGTGGCGCTGATCACATAGCCAAAACCGGCACAAAAATAGGCCGCCATGAAAATGCGCAGATACAAGGTACTGGGTGGCCGGTCGGGCATTGGCTGGCCACTGGTGGTCAGCCCGCTGCGGTCGGGTGCCGGCAGCCAGGCCAGCGCCGGGTACAGCAGCACACAACCCAGCGCGCTGAAGGCAAACCACTGTTCTCGCCAGTCCAGCGCCGGGCTGAACCACATCACAGCGGCGGCGCAACCCGCAATCCCCACGCCGATGCCCGCAAAATGAATCCCCAGTTCACTGCGGTGCTGGTGGCGGATCAGCCAGTTCATGATCAGCCCGGTGCCCAGCAACATGCCGGCCGCGCTGCTCAATCCTGCCAGGTAACGTGACACCGCCCAGACGACGACGTTTGTGCTCAGACCCATCACCACGGTGGTGACGATGGCCAGCACCATGCCAATGCGGTACAGCCGGTCTTTCAGCACCAGATCGCTGATCAGCGAGGCCAGCAACGCCCCGCTCAGATAACCCGCGTAATTGATGGCCGCCAGCCACCCGGCTTCGGCCACACCCAGACCGGCCTGTGCCTGCATCAGCGGCAACAGCGGTGTGTAGGCAAACCGCGCCACACCCAGCACCAGCACCAGGCTGAACACCCCGGCACCCAGCACTTTCAGGCGCGCAATGTCCATCAGGGTGCAGGAAAACGATCGCGCAGGTAGGTGATGATGGCACCCGACTCACTCAGCCACGACACCTGGCCGCCCGCATCGGTGATCTTCAGGCAAGGCACCTTGACCGACCCCAGCCCCTGCAACAGCGCTTCACGGTGCCGCCCATCGTGCTGGGCGTCACGCTTTTCAATCGGCAGGGCCAGCTGGTGCATCGCCTTGCGCACCTTGATGCAGAAAGGACAGGTCTTGAACTGGTACAACGCGAGCTGGGTACATTGCTGTGCCACCGCCTGTTGCTGTGCGGGTGCACGCTGCACGGCGGCGGGGCGGCTCAACCGCTCCCACAGCAGCATCAGCGGACCCAGCACGATGCGCAAGCCTCTGAAGAACAGGCGGATGACAGTTTTCATCGGCGCGACCCCATTATTTGATCAACAGCACGGGGATGGCCGACAACTGCACCACCTTGACCGTGACCGAGCCCATGAACAGGCCGATCACCGTGCCAAAACCATGTGCACCCATGATGATCATGTCGCAGTGGTTGGCGTTGGCAAATTCAACCAGCGTCGGTGCTGCTTCGCCCACCAATACATGGGCACTGTAGGCCAGTGAGGCCTGGTCCAGTCGGGTCCGCGCCGCGGCCAGCGCCGTGTCGCCAGCTTCACGCTGAAAATCCTCGACCGTCGCCTTGTCGACAAAGCGGGTGATGTCTGAGGGCAGGGACGGCTGCACATTAACGAGGTAAACGCGCGGGATGGCGGCTCGCGTGGCGGCGTCGGCAATGATGTACTCAATGCTCTTGAGCGACGGCTCGGAGCCGTCAATCGCAATCAGGCAGGTGTTGGGCATGGCGCTGGTCTCGGTTGGGTCAGTCTGGTGCACCTGAGGCAGGCAACTCCACTGCGGCTCTGGGTGTGCGTCGGCTGGCAATCAGTTTGCCCGCCAGCACCACCAGCAGGGCACCTGAGACTGCAAAAATGTAGTGGGCGTAAGGGAGGTCTTTTGAAATGGCGCTGGGTGTGGCCAGGTCGGTCAGCAACATGCCACCACCGATCCAGCCCAGCAAACCGGCACCCAGTGTGATCACGATCGGGAAGCGATCCATCAGTGTGAGCACCAGCTTGCTGCCCCACACCACGATCGGGATCGACACCAAAATACCAAAGGTCACCAGCACCATCGAACCATGCGATGCGCCAGCGACCGCGATCACGTTGTCCAGGCTCATCACGGCGTCAGCCACCACGATGGTCTTGATCGCCGCCATGAGGGTGGTACCGCCGTCAATGTTGCCATGTTCGTCGTCGTGCTCGGGCAGCATCAGTTTGATGCCGATCCAGAACAGCAACAAGCCACCGACAATTTTCAGGTAGGGGACGGCCAGCAACTGCAGGGCAAAGAAAATCATCACCACACGCAAGCCGATAGCACCGACCACCCCCCAGAAAATGCCTTTTTTACGTTGCTCGGCTGGCAACTTGCGGCACGCCAGCGCAATCACCACGGCATTGTCACCGCCGAGCATGATGTCGATGGCAATGATCTGCAGTACAGCGATCCAGAACATGGAAGAAGTGATATCAGGCATGGCGCAATGAAGTCGTTCAATCAAAAAAACAGCTCCGACGCGCAGGCGTGGGCCAGAATCGTCCGAATTATCGGGGATCGTCGTGGCGGCCAAAACGCAATCCGATTCAAGTCCCTTTTGCCGGCGCGCGATCAAGCTGTGACAGGCTTCCCATGATAATGTGCACCAAGCTCAACCCATGCACCATGCTCCGCCTGCCACCGACCATCACCCCACGCCTTTTGGACTCTGACAAACTTGACGCTTGCCGCGCTGGAAGGCATCAACGCTGATGGGTCTGCCGTTTGAACTCCGGCTGGGTTGGCGTTACACCCGCGCGGGTCGCGCGACGCGGCGCAACGGCTTCATTTCTTTCATCTCCGGTGTCTCCATGCTGGGCATTGCGTTGGGGGTGGCGGCGTTGATCATCGTGCTGAGCGTGATGAACGGTTTCCAGAAAGAAGTGCGTGACCGAATGCTGGGGGTGGTGTCTCACATTGAAATCATGGCGCCTGACGGTACTGCGCTGCCGGATGTGGCACGCACACTGGCCGAAGTTCGCGCCAACCCCTCGGTGATCGGTGCGGCACCTTTCATCGCGACCCAGGCCTTGCTGGCCAGGGGTGAAGACATGAAAGGCACGGTGGTGCGCGGCATTGATCCGGCGCTGGAACCGGACGTGACCGATCTGAGCGCCAACCTGCAAGACCTTTCACTACAACGCCTGATTCCAGGTGAGTTCGGTCTGGTGCTGGGTGCCGAACTGGCGCGCAGCCTGGGTGTGCGCCGCGGTGACAAGTTGACACTGGTGGCGCCCAGTGGCCAGGTGACACCGGCCGGTGTGGTGCCACGGCTCAAACAGATGACGGTGGTGGGCACCTTTGACTCCGGGCATTTTGAATACGACTCGGGTCTGGTGCTGATGCACGTGGACGATGCGGCGCGCATCTTCCGGCTGGACGGCCCGACGGGTGTGCGGGTGCGGCTCAAAGACCTGCACCAGGCGCGCCCGGTGGCGGCTGAACTCACGGTCGCCTTGAGCGGTAACCTGCTGGTGCGCGACTGGACCCGGCAGAACCGCAGCTGGTTTGCCGCGGTGCAGCTGGAAAAACGCATGATGTTCATCATCCTGACGCTGATCGTGGCGGTGGCGGCCTTCAATCTGGTCAGCACCCTGGTCATGACGGTGACCGACAAGCGCGCTGACATCGCCATCCTGCGCACGCTGGGGGCCAGTCCGGCCAGCATCATGGCGATCTTTGTGGTGCAAGGGGCCATGGTCGGGGTGATTGGCACGCTGGCCGGATTGGCGCTCGGGCTGGGCGTGGCGTTCAACATCGACGTCATCGTACCGGCACTGGAACGGCTTTTGGGTGCCAGCTTTTTGCCGCGCGACATCTACCTGATCAGCCGTATGCCCAGCGACCCGCAGCAGGGCGACATCCTGCCCATTGCCCTGATCTCGCTGGCACTGGCCTTTGTGGCCACCCTTTACCCCAGCTGGCGCGCCAGCCGGGTCAACCCGGCACAGGCCTTGCGTTATGAATGATGTTGTGCTGAGCGCGCGTGGCCTGAGCAAACGTTTCAGTGAAGGCCGGCTGGATGTGACCGTTCTGCAGGGGGTGGACCTGGACGTCCATGCCGGTGAAACACTGGCGATTGTGGGCGCCTCGGGCTCGGGCAAGAGCACCCTGCTGCATCTGCTGGGCGGGCTCGACGCCCCCACCCGTGGTGTTGTCAGGCTGCAGGGCAAAGATCTGGCCAGCAGCAGCGCGACCGAGCAGGGTCGGCTGCGCAACCGGCATCTGGGTTTTGTCTACCAGTTCCACCACTTGTTGCCCGAGTTCAGCGCGCTGGACAATGTGGCGATGCCGTTGTGGATCCGGCGCCAGTCACCCGCACAGGCCGCCGTTGCGGCCGGTGCCGTGCTGGCCGAGGTTGGCCTGCAAGATCGGCTGATGCACCGGCCCAGCGAGCTTTCGGGCGGTGAGCGCCAGCGGGTTGCCATCGCCCGCGCCCTGGTCACTCGGCCTGACTGTGTACTGGCCGACGAGCCCACGGGCAACCTCGATCGCGGCACCGCGCAGGCGGTGTTTGATCTGATGCTGCAACTGGCCCGCACGCAGGGCACGGCCTTTGTGGTGGTTACCCATGATGTCGCCTTGGCCGCACGCTGCACGCGTCAGCTCAATCTGCTGCAGGGCTGCCTGAGCTGAGTCACTTTTGTGGCTGATCTGACGCTACACTTTGTGCCACCCGTCGCAACGCCGCTTTTGCGCTGGCCTGTGCACGGTTCGCGGCCCCATCCGGGCTGGCAATCAACGGCATTGTTTTGAGGACGCCCGATGGTGAAGCGGTCATGACTCTGGTGAAACCCAAGGTGCTCGTAGTGGAAGACGAACTGCTGGTCGCGCGCGACATTGAACAGCAGCTGCTCGATCTGGGCTACCAGCCAGTGGGTCTGGCCACTCGTGGTGAAGAGGCGATCGCCCTGGCGAAACAATGGCGTCCTGATCTGGTGCTGATGGACATTCAGCTGGCGGGTGACATGGACGGCATCACTGCGGCGCAGGTCATTCGTGACCAATGTGCCCTGCCGGTGGTTTTTCTCACCGCCTACACGGCCGACGATGTGTTGGCCCGGGCCAAGCTGACCGAGCCCTTTGGCTACATGCTCAAGCCGTTTTCCGAACGTGAGCTGCGCACGGTGCTGGCGATGGCGCTGTACAAACACCAGGCCGAGGCGCGTCTGCTCAACAGTACACGCCAGCTCAAGGCCTTGTCGCGCCGGGTGCTGGAGGCGCAGGAGCAGGAGCGGCGTCGGGTCGCGGTTGAACTGCATGACGAGCTGGGTCAGTCCCTGACCGCCATCAAGATCAACCTGCAGCTCAGCGAGCGATTCAAGGATAAATCCCCCGCCGACCTGAACCTTGAGAACATTCGCATCGTGGAAGACGCGCTGCAACAGGTGCGCCGTCTGGCCACCACACTGCGCCCCTCCATGCTGGATGACCTGGGTTTGTCGCCGGCACTGAAATGGATGTCGGACCAGGCGGCGCAACGCGGTGGCTTTACCGTGCATTTTTTTCATGAGCGGGTGCAAGCGCGGCTGGCCCCGGAGATCGAGACGGCCTGTTTTCGCATCGTCCAGGAGGCGCTGACCAACATCACCCGCCACGCCCAGGCGCGTCGGGTGTCGATCCAGCTCGGTCGTGAGGGGGACGAGATGGTGCTGCTGGTGCAGGATGACGGGCTGGGCTTTGATCTGCCGGCCATGCATGAGCGCGCGGTGGCCGGTGGCAGTCTGGGTGTGCTCGGGATGCAGGAGCGCGCCACGCTGATTGGCGGTCAGCTCGACATCGAGTCGGTGCCCGGGCAAGGCACCACGCTGACGCTGCGCTGCCCGTGGCGCGGCCACGAGGACCCGGCATGAACCCGGTGCGTGTGTTGCTGGCCGATGACCACACCCTGGTGCGGGCCGGCCTGCGCAAGCTGCTGGAGGCCATCCCCGACTACGTGGTGGTGGGCGAAGCCGGCGATGGACTGGCCTTGCTGGAGCTGGCGCAGCAACTGCAGCCCGGCCTGGTGCTGATGGACATCGCCATGCCGGGGCTCAACGGTATCGAGGCCACCGCCAGGCTGGTGAAAAGCTGGCCCAACATCAAGGTGCTGATTCTGTCCATGCACCAGAACGAGGAATATGTGCGCCAGGCGCTGCGCCAGGGTGCGGTGGCCTATTTGCTCAAGGACGCAGCACCAATGGAGCTTGAACTTGCGCTCAGCGCCGTGATGCGTGGCGAGACCTATCTCAGTCCGGCGGTTTCCAAAGGAGTGGTACACGACTACGTGCAGCGCCTGCGCGACGAGGAGCAGCCCGCCACCGCCTTGTCGCCGCGCCAGCGCGAAGTGCTGCAACTCATTGCCGAAGGCCACAGCACCAAAGAGATTGCGCGTCGGCTGGAACTGTCGGTGAAAACGGTGGACACCCACCGCAGCCAGCTCATGCGACAGCTCGACATCCACGAGGTCGCCGGCCTGGTGCGCTATGCGATGCGCGTGGGTCTGGTCTCGTTTTAGCAATAAAAAGGCCTCCAGCGCAATATCTATAAGTATTTGGAGCTACGTTGTTGGTAGCTTTCATGGATCTAGGGGATTTTCCTGCCAGCACTCAGGTGATTACCGTATATCGCCCTGGGCGCTAAAGACGTATCGTTGCGCTCATCTTTGAAATGCTCTGCCGAAGAACCCCTTTCGATGAGTCCGCCCACCATCCTTCTGGTTGAAGACGAAACCCTTGTGGCGCACGATATCCGCTTGCAGTTGCAAGACATGGGTTATCGGGTTGCCGCGGAGGCCCGCACCGGAGAAGAAGCGATCAGCCTGGCCGGGCAGGTGAAACCAGATCTGGTGCTGATGGACATTCAGTTGGGCAGCGCCATGGATGGTATTGCTGCCGCGCTGGCCATCCGGGCACAGCAACCGCTGCCGGTGGTGTTCCTGAGCGCCTTTGCCGCCGACGAGATGTTGTCCCGCGCGATGCTGGTCGAGCCCTATGGGTACATCCTCAAGCCGTTTTCCAATCGCGAACTGCACACCGTGCTGCAAATGGCGTTTTACAAACACCAGGCCGACCAGCGTGAGCGCGATCTGGCGCTGCGCAATCAGGCGATTCTGGACAACATGGCCAACGGCGTCATCACGGTGGACGCACTCGGTCGCATCCAGTCCTTCAATCGTGGTGCCTGCACCATGTTTGGTTACGTCGCTGGCGAGGTACTGGGCTGCAACATCTCGGTGCTGATGCCCGAGCCGTTTGGCAGCGAACACCAGCAGCACCTGCAGAAGGACCAGCAAGGGGGGCACGATCGGGTGGTTTGCACCCAGCGCGAGGTCGAGGGCCGCCGCCACGACGGATCGCGCTTTCCGCTGGCGCTGACGGTGTCGCGGGTGACACTTTCCGGCAAACCCAGCTACATCAGCATTCTCAGCGACCTCAGTGCGCACCGTCTGGCCGAAGCGCGTATTCACCATCTGGCCTATTTTGACGACCTCACCGGGCTGCCTAACCGGCGCCGGTTGCAAGACCGGCTCAAAGCGGCGCTGGTCGCCTGCGCGCGATCCGGGCAACACGGTGCGCTGATTTTTCTCGATCTCGATCATTTTCGGCAAATCAACGAGACCCTCGGCCCTGGTTTTGGCGACGAGTTGTTGACGGCTGTGGCGCAACGGCTGGTGGCCTGTATCGGTGAGGACGATACGGCGGCGCACATTGGTGGCGACGAGTTCATGGTCATGCTGGAAAGTCTGGGACTCAGCAGTCAGAATGCCGCGGTCAGCGCCGAACACATGGCCAGCAAGATCCAGGACACCCTGTCCCTGCCTTACACGCTGCGCGGCCGCAGCTACAACAGTACGGCCAGCATGGGTATCGTCATGTTTGACCGTCACGCCAGTGACCCCGATGAACTGCTGAAGATGGCCGATGCTGCCATGTACCAGGCCAAGGAAGCGGGTCGCGGTACCGCGAGGTTTTTTGACCCCTCGATCCAGGCGCTGGCCATGGCGCGCACCAAGCTCGAAAAAGACCTGCAAAAAGCGTTGCAGGTCGGGCAGTTTGTACTGCACTATCAGGTCCAGGTGGACGCTCGGGGACGCCCCATCGGCGCCGAGTCACTGGTGCGCTGGGTGCACCCGGTGCTCGGGTTGGTGCCACCTGGTCAGTTCATTCCGTTGGCCGAGCAAACGGGGCTGATCCTGCAACTGGGCCAGTGGGTACTGCAGACGGCCTGCCTGCAATTGGTGACCTGGTCGGCGCATCCGGCGACGGCACAGTGGACCCTGGCGGTCAATGTCAGCTCATTGCAGTTTGCCCAGGCCGACTTTGTTGACGCGGTGGCGCAGGTGCTCGACGAAACCGGTGTCGATGCCTATAAGCTCAAGCTCGAACTCACCGAGAGCATGCTGGTGCACGATGTGACCGATGTCATTGCCAAGATGAGCAGCCTCAAGGCTTTGGGGGTGAGTTTCTCGCTGGACGACTTTGGCACCGGGTACTCGTCGCTGAGCTACCTCAAACGCCTGCCGATGGACCAGCTCAAGATTGACCAGTCCTTTGTGCGTGACATCCTGACGGACCATGACGACGAGGTGATCGCTCGCAGCATCGTGGCCTTGGGTCACAATCTGGGCATGTCAGTGATTGCCGAGGGGGTTGAGACCGTGGGGCAGCGTGACCTGTTGGCTCAGATGGGGTGTGACGCCTTTCAGGGGTATCTCTTTGGGCGCCCCGTTTCATGTGATCAAATTGACGTCCAGCCCATATACATCTAAGTTTTTACGCTACTGATCTTAATGCTCAGGCTGATACTCGCAGGCGTTTTGTATGGCATGTCCGCGCTGGCTTGGGGCCAGTCGCCACCGGTGCGTGAGCCGCTGCGCGCCATCACGGTGGTGCTCGATGACAACTATCCGCCCTACATTTTTCGCGACGCACAGGGTGAGCTGCAAGGGGTGCTGAAGGATTACTGGGCGCTGTGGCAGCAGCGCACCGGCGTGGAAGTCAAGCTGCAGGCGATGGACTGGGGGTTGGCGCAGCGGCGTATGCAGGCCGGACAGGCGGACGTGATTGACACCATCTTCAAGACGCCGGAACGCCAGAAAACGCTGGACTTCAGCCGGGCTTACGCGCGCCTTGAGGTGTCGATATTTTTTCACCGCAGCATCAGCGGCATTGTCGATGCCTCGTCCTTGCGCGGCTTTACCGTCGGTGTCAAAGCCGGTGATGCCTGCATCGACACGCTTCGGGCCAAGCAGGTTGATCAGCTCAAGGCTTACCCCAGTTACACCGCCGTGATCAGTGCCGCGCAGGCCGGCGAGATCCGGGTTTTCTGCATGGACGAGCCGCCCGCGGTGTACCTGCTCAACCAGCGCGGGGTGGCCGAAGACTATCGACATTCCGCCTCGATTGCGAGTGGAGAGTTTCACCGCGCGGTGTCCAAGGGCCAGGACGCCCTGTTGGCGTCGGTGGAACAGGGGTTTGCGTTGATCAAGCCCGACGAGATGACGGCCATCCACGAAAAATGGCTGGGCTCCCGGGTGACCCGAACCGGGCCGTCGCCCTATGCCCGCTATCTGGGGTATGGAGCGCTGGTCGCATCGGCCTTGGTGTTGCTCCTGTTTCTCTGGAATCTGACGCTGCGCCGCAGGGTTCAGGAAAAAACCCGTTCCTTGTCGGAGTCGCTGGAAACGCTGAGTCATACCCGCCAGGTGCTGGAGCAGACCTTGCTGGAGCAAAAGGCCATGCTGGACAACGATCTGGTGAGCATTGTGAAAGTGCGCAACCGCGTGGTGGTCTGGGCCAGTGGTGCTTTTGAGAAGATGCTTGGCTATGGCCCGGGCGAACTGGTGGGCACGCCCACCAGCCGGTACTACAGCAGTGTCGACACCTACCTGCGGCTGGCCACCGAGGGCTACCCGCAGATGGCCACGGGCCAGGTTTACCGGACCCAGGCCGAGTTCATCCGGCATGGGGGGCAGCGCATCTGGGTTGAACTCAGTGGTGTCATGCTGGCCCCCAATTCGGGCGAATTCTTGTGGGTATTTGTGGACATCAGCGAGTACCACCGGCTCGATCTGGCGCGTGAAGAAGCCCTGACCCGTTTGCGCAAGCTGGCCGACCGGGTGCCGGGCCTGTTGTACCAATATCTGCTGCGCCCCGATGGCAGCTCGTGTTTCCCGTTTGCCAGCGACTGGATCCGGGAGCTGTATCAGATCAGCCCGCAAGAGGCGGCAGTGGACGCCGCGGGTGCCTTCGCCGTCATTCATCCCGATGATGCACAGGCAGTGATGGTGTCGATTCAGGACTCCGCGCGGCTACTGACGCCGTGGCAACACGAGTACCGGACACTGTCGTCCAGCGGCTTGGTGCGCTGGTTGTACGGCAACTCGCTGCCCGAGCGCCTGGACGACGGTGCCGTGCTGTGGCATGGCTTCATCACCGACATCACCGAACGCAAAGCGGCGGACGAGCGGTTGCGCCAGTTGTCGCGTTCAGTGGAGCAGGCACCGCTGTCGATTGTCATCACCGACCTGCAAGGTGACATTCTGTACGTCAACCCCAGCTTCACGCGCAATACCGGCTACCGCCTGGACGAGGTGCTGGGTCACAACCCCCGTATTCTCAAGTCCGGTCAAACCCCCCCGGAGCGCTACCAGGAGATGTGGGACGCCCTGTGTTCGGGCACGGTCTGGGAGGGCGAACTGCACAACCGGCGCAAGAATGGTGAACTGTTCATCGAGCACGCGGTGATCGCGCCCGTGCTCGACGCACATGGCCGAACCAGCCATTACGTTGCGGTCAAAGAGGACATCACCCAGCGCAAAGGGGCCGATCAAGCCTTGCAAGCCTCGCTGCATGAAAAAGTGGCGCTGCTCAACGAGGTGCATCACCGCGTCAAAAACAATCTGCAAGTGATCTCGAGCCTGCTGCGGCTGGAGGCCAGTCGCTGCACCGAAAGTGCCACCAAGGATGTGCTCAAGGACATGCAGGGCCGCATCCTGACCATGGCGCTGCTGCACGAAACCCTGTACCGGGTCGGCAGCTTTGCGTCCGTCGAGTTGGGGGCTTACCTCAGACAACTGGCCACCCAAACCTTCAGGGCACAAAGCAGCCAGATGGCCACGGTGCGCCTCAGCCTGGACGTGGCCGAGGTGCAGGTGGTGATGGACCAGGCCACACCGTGCGGTCTGCTGGTCAACGAGTTGCTGTCCAACTGTCTCAAACACGCCTTCCCGGATGGGCGCACCGGCGAGGTCCAGGTCCGCTTGCAGCCCGACCAACAGGCCGGCCGCTGGCTGGTCCAGGTGCGCGACGACGGAGTGGGTTTGCCGCCCGACTTTGAGTTGCGTGGACGTCAGTCGCTGGGGCTGCAACTGGTGTCAGACCTTGCGCGCCAGCTCGACGGAACATTGCAAGTGGATTCAAGCGCGGGTACCACCTTCACGGTGAGCTTCCAGCGGGTGCCCATTAAATCACCCGCCGCGTGAACTTGCCAGGGCGGCACTGGCGAACTCAGGTGTTTTACCGGCCCGACTAGGGTAATGGCCTGATGGTCGGCGCGGCTGCCGCGACGTACAGTTTCCACCATGACGCTCAAGATACTTCTGGTGGATGACAACAGGACCTTCATGGCCTCGGTCAAGAACCTGTTGTCCATGTACTCGCCGGTGCAGATCGTTGGTGAGGCCTATGACGGGGTCCATGCCCTCGAAATGGGACGCCAGCTGGCTCCGGATCTGGTGCTGCTCGACATCGTGATGCCGGGGATGTCCGGGCTGGATGTGGCCCGTGCCATGAAAGCCTGGCCCAGCGCGCCAAAAATTCTGTTTCTGTCCTTGCACGACAACATTTTTTACCGTGCCGCAGCGCGTGAGCTGGGCTGTTTGGGCCTGGTGGGCAAAGCGAACTTTGTCATGGAACTCCTGCCGTTGATCGCGGGCATGCTGGAAGAATCCAAGGACGACACCTCCACCGACGTTGGTGCTGCATCATGAAAAAGTATCAGGACTCCACTTTGTCTTTGGTCTACAGCCTTGGCCTGGGTACCCTGGGTGCAGCAAGCGTTGTGGCTGTTGGTGGTTTGACGCTGCCAGCCCTCTCGGCTGCGGTGGTGTTGCTGGCAGCCGGCGCCGGCGTTGGCAAGTTGCAGTCTGCTTTGCACCAGCGCCATAGCCGCAATCTGGCCGTTTATCTGGACGCGCAATCCGGTTTTGCCGGTGAAGTGATTCCGGTCTGGAAGCGCCATTTTGAATCTTCCCGCGAGCAGATGGAAACTGCGGTCAACCAGTTGTCTGACCGCTTCGGCGGCATTGTCGACAAGCTGGATGTCGCCTTGCGCACCGCCACCCAGGAAACCGACGCCGTTGAAGGTGGCGGTCAGGGCATGGCAGGGTTGTTCAACAAGAGCGAGCAGGACCTCCGGGCATTGATCGAAACCCAACAGGCCAGCATGGGCAACATGGAATCGATGTTGGGCAAGGTACAAGGCCTGGACCGCTTCATTGCCGAGCTGCACGACATGGCCGCCGATGTGGCGCGTATTGCCCAGCAAACCAATCTGCTGGCGCTCAATGCCGCCATTGAAGCCGCCCGCGCCGGTGATCTGGGTCGGGGTTTTGCCGTGGTGGCCAAAGAGTTTCGTATGTTGTCGCAGCAGTCTGGCGACACGGGTCGCAAGATTGCCGAAAAGGTCAAACTCATCAGCGCCGCCATCACCGACACCTGCACCGTGGTGCGTGAAGCGGTGGTGGCAGAAGACGGCTCATTGCAGGCCGTACACACCACCATCGACCGCGTGCTGGGCGACTTCAAGGGTGTGACCGAGGTGTTTCAACGCTCCAGCAACCTGTTGCAAGACGAAAGTGTCAGCATTCAGTCCGAAGTCAACAACGCGCTGGTGCAACTGCAGTTTCAGGACCGTGTCAGCCAGATCATGGGCCAGGTGCTCAAGAACATGGACCGACTGCCCGAGGTGTTGCAGCAACAGCACGACGACTACCTGCAGTCCCTGACGCTGCAACCGCTTGACCCGACCGAGATGCTGGGCGAGCTGAAAAAAACCTACGTGATGGCCGACCAGCATGTGATCCATGAAGGCGGCACGGTTGAGCAAAAGAACACCACCGATATCAGTTTTTTCTAGAGGAAGAGCCATGGCTAAAACCATCATGATTGTTGACGACTCCGCGTCCATGCGGCGTGTCGTGGGAATAGCGCTCAAGGGCGCTGGCTACGACGTGATTGAAGGTGTGGACGGCAAGGACGCACTCTCCAAACTGACTGGCCAGAAAGTCCACATGATCATCAGCGACGTCAACATGCCGGTGATGGACGGAATTGCGTTTCTGAAGGCTGTCAAAGGCATGCCGGCTTACAAGTTCACCCCGGTGATCATGCTCACCACCGAGTCGGCCGAGGAGAAAAAGCGCGAAGGCCAGGCGGCCGGTGCGCGCGCCTGGGTGGTCAAGCCGTTTCAACCCGAACAACTTGTGAACGCCGTGCAACGGCTGTGCCTGCCATGAGTACCAACACCTTGCGCATTGAAGGCGAGCTCACCATTTTTCGCGCGATGGAGCTCAAACCCCTGCTGCTGGCGACACCGCCAGTGGACGAGGTGGACCTGTCGGGTGTGACTGACCTGGACACCGCCGGGGTCCAGTTGTTGATGCTGGCCAAAAAAACCGCGCAGGCAGCGCAGCGCGACGTCAAGCTGGTGGGGCACAGCCCGGCGGTGCTGGAAGTCTTTGAGCTGCTCAATGTGGCGGCTTTTTTTGGTGACCACCTGGTGATGGACTCACGCAAGTCCTCCGCTGCTGCAAGGAGCTGATATGGATCTGGATGATGCACTGTCGACATTCCTCACCGAATGCCGCGAACTTCTTGAAGACATGGAAACCGCGTTGCTGGCCGTGGAGGGCGCCGATGACAAGACCGAAATGGTCAATGCCATTTTTCGCGCTGCCCACACCATCAAAGGCTCCAGTGGCTTGTTCAGCCTGGACCATGTGGTGGCTTTCACCCATGTGGTGGAGAGCGCGCTCGACCGGGTGCGTGGCGGCAAGCTGGTGCTGGACGACGCGCTGGTCGCCGTGTTGCTGGCCTGCTGCGACCACATTGGCGCGCTGATCGACGGTGTGGCTGCTGGCGAAACCGAAGGCAATGCCGACCTTCAGGCGCAAGGCGACCCGCTGGTGGCGCAACTGCGCGGTTTTCTCGACGGAGCCAAGCCAGCCACGGAACCCGCCAAGGCCAAAGCTTCACTCCCCAGCGCCGACCCCGAACGCGTTGAGCGCATCCATTCGGATGCCGTCAATGCGGATCACTGGCATATTTCGCTGCGTTTTGGCCCCGACGTGCTGCGCAATGGCATGGACCCGCTGTCGTTCATCCGTTACCTGGGCACCATGGGCACCGTCACCGCCATCGAAACCATCAGCGACCAGCTGCCCGATGCCGAGCACATGGACCCCGAGCTGTGTTACCTGGGCTTTGAAATGGCTTTTCAGACCCAGGCAGACAAGGCCGCCATTGAAAAGGTGTTTGAGTTTGTCCGGGACGACAGCCGTCTGATCATCTTGCCGCCGCACAGCCGCATCTCGGAATACATCAGTCTGATCAGCCTGCAACAGGGTGAAGCCACCCGCCTGGGCGATATGCTGGTGCGCTGCGGCACGCTCAGCCCGCAAGAGCTCGACATGGCGCTGGACGTGCAGGTCGACGAGCCAGGCAAGCCTATTGGCACCATTCTGGTGGAACAGGGCTCGGTGCAACCCGAGGTGGTGGAAGCCGCGCTGACCAAGCAGAAGCAGGTCAAGGAAATGGGCGCGGCCGAAAGCAAGTCGATTCGCGTCGACGCCGACAAGCTCGACCAGCTCATCAACCTGGTGGGCGAGCTGATCATCGCCGGTGCCAGCGTCAACATGATTGCGCACCGCTCCAAGGTGATTGAGCTGCAGGAAAGCACCTCCAAACTGGCCACACTGGTTGAAGAAGTGCGCGACAGTGCGCTGCAACTGCGCATGGTACGCATTGGTGCCACTTTCAGTCGCTTCCAGCGCGTGGTGCATGACGTGTCGCGCGACCTGGGCAAAGACATCGGTTTGCTGATTGACGGCGAAGAAACCGAACTCGACAAAACCGTGGTTGAAAAAATTGGCGACCCGCTGATGCACCTGGTGCGCAACAGCATGGACCACGGCATTGAGAGTGCCGAGCTGCGCCGCCAGCGTGGCAAGCCTGCGCAGGGCACGGTCAAGCTCAACGCCTACCACGACAGTGGCGCGATTGTGATCACCGTCGAAGACGACGGTGGTGGCCTGAAAAAAGACAAGATTCTGGCCAAAGCGATTGAGCGTGGTCTGGTCGAGGCCGGCCACCACATGAGCGAGAGCGAGATCTTCGGGTTGATCTTCGAGCCCGGCTTTTCTACCGCCGAAAAGGTGACCAACCTCTCGGGCCGGGGGGTGGGGCTGGACGTGG
>NZ_JAGPBB010000014.1 GCF_018063565.1 Rhodoferax sp. | reverse complement strand
GCGACTTTGTTTTGACAGTCCGTTTGAGCGTCGTCCAGGGGCTAGCCTTACGGCTGGGGTTGTCGAACGACATCCCCAATGAGTTGAACCCGGACTTCGGATGTTGCGATAGCGATCGTTACCCGAACGGGACGAGACAATACGGGCGTTCTGCAGGATTGGCTTGGTTCAACGAATAGAGCGCGGGCTGGAGGCATCGCCCTAAATTTCCAACCAATCGTCAAAAAACCTGCATTTCTGGCAAAACTTACAAACGGGGACAAAACGGGGACACTGAAAAGGCAAGCACGGGGACAAAACGGGGACAGTTCGGGGACAAAACGGGGACACTAGGGGACATTTGGACGATGTTTTTGGGTGCTTTGATGTCCTAAAATCTTAACCTCAACTTGGAATGGTCGAAAAAAAACCCTTGCAAGTTGTTGTTTTGCAAGGGTTTTTTAGGTTTGGCGGAAACGGAGGGATTCGAACCCTCGATGAGGCTCTACACCCCATACTCCCTTAGCAGGGGAGCACCTTCGGCCACTCGGTCACGTTTCCTGAAAATCAGAGCCGCGATTATGTCACGACTTTGGTGCTTTTCTTATCCCGCAGGCTGATCCAGGCCAAACGCGCGGTGCAACGCACGCACGGCAAGCTCCATGTATTTCTCGTCAATCACCACCGAGGTTTTGATCTCGCTGGTGGAGATCATCTGGATGTTGATGCCCTCTTCGCTCAGTACCCGGAACATGGTCGCCGCCACGCCCACGTGACTGCGCATACCGATGCCGACGATGGATACCTTGCAGATCCGGGTATCACCGACCACCTCTTGCGCCCCCAGTTTGGGTACCACCACGGTCTTGAGCAGGTCCATGGTTTTGGCGTAGTCGCTGTGGTTGACCGTGAAGCTGAAGTCGGTCTTGCCGTCCTTGCTGATGTTCTGGATGATCACGTCGACTTCAATATTGGCATCCGCCACCGCGCCCAGAATCTGGTAGGCAATACCGGGTTTGTCGGGCACACCCAGCACGGCGATTTTGGTCTCGTCACGGGTGAATGCAATGCCAGAAACAATCGCCTGTTCCATGTTCTCGTCTTCCTCAAAAGTAATCAGCGTGCCGGATTTGGCTTCTTCAACAATGTCGATGTCCCACGGGGTAAAGCTCGACAGGACGCGCAGCTTGACCTTGTACTTGCCGGCAAATTCCACCGAGCGAATCTGCAGCACCTTGGAGCCCATGGAGGCCATCTCGAGCATTTCTTCAAAACTCACTGTGTGAAGACGGCGCGCCTCGGGTACGACACGCGGGTCGGTGGTGTAGACACCATCCACATCGGTGTAAATCAGGCATTCGTCTGCCTTCATGGCAGCGGCAACGGCTACAGCGGATGTGTCTGAGCCGCCACGACCCAGGGTGGTGATGTTGCCCTGCTCGTCCAGGCCCTGGAAGCCGGTCACGATCACCACACGCCCGGCGTCCAGATCGGCCCGCACACGCGCGTCATCAATCGACTCGATACGCGCTTTGGTGTAAGCACTGTTGGTGCGAATGGGCACTTGCCAGCCGGCATAGCTGACAGACTCAAGACCCTGCGCCTGCAATGCAATGGCCAGCAAGGCGCTGGATGCCTGCTCGCCAGTGGCGGCCAGCATGTCAAGCTCACGGAAATAGGCTTCAGTCAGGTTGGCCGGTGCCAGCTCTTTGGCCAGCGCCAGCAAACGGTTGGTTTCGCCACTCATGGCACTGGGCACCACCACCATCTGGTGGCCGGCGCGCGCCCATTTGGCGACCCGTTTGGCGACATTGCTGATGCGCTCGGTAGAGCCCATCGAGGTGCCGCCGTATTTATGAACAATCAAAGACATTATGGTGATTGGCTAGGCGTTAAAACTGCGGGATTGTACCAATGCACCTCGTCGCCATGTCTGGCACAGAAACCGTTGCCCACCTTCAGGTTCAGCTGATGCCCACGGGTGGTACAGGCACGAATCTGCTGCATCAGCGCCTCCAGCTGCGCCGCACTGGGTGCCACCTGATGCTGCATTTTTAACCAATGGCGCAGGACATTGGCCAGACGAGGTGCGCTCAGAATCTGCAGCTTTCTGATTTTGGGCGGTGTGCCGACCTGCAGCAGGTCCTGCTGTGCCACCTCGTACAACAGCGCCTGGGCCTGGGCAATATGGTGAGCCGAGCGGGCAAAGGTGTCACGAAAGTGGCCAAAACATTGTTGCAAGGCCGGCATCAGTTGCGCCCGGATGCGGTTGCGGGTGTAACGCTCATCGCAGTTGCTGGGATCTTCCACAAAACCCACACCTTGCTCAGCCAGCCAGTGCCGCAGCGCCGCACCACTGACCTGGAGCATTGGCCGGTGGTAGTTCAGACCGTCCCGAATCCAGTGTTGCGGCATGGCACTCAGGCCGGGCAAACCGGCACCGCGGCTCAGCGCCAGCAACATGGTCTCGATCTGGTCGTCGGCGTGTTGTGCAATCGCTATTGAGTGTATAGCTTGCTCGTCTTGACCAGCCTGCACTAGAGCATAAAAACCTTGATATCTCGCGCGCCGGGCAGCGTCTTCGGGGCTCTCGCCCCGTCGGTGTTTGGCGTTGACTCTGTGCAGCCGCATGGGGATGCCAAGCGCTGCACAAACGCTCTGACAATGGTCAGCAAAGTCGTCCGCCGCCAACTGGAGCCCGTGGTGCACATGCAAGGCGATGATCTGCCCCGGCCATTTTTGCGCACAGGCCAGCAACAAAGCCGTTGAATCAGCGCCCCCACTGTACCCGACCGCCAATGGCAGCTGTGGGCTGAAGGCAGCCATGGCCTGCGGCACCGAAAGCGTCACGCCCGCACCTGAACCAGGGTATGCGCCAATCGCCGGGCGGATCTATTTGCCGGGCTTGGTGTCGTTAAAGCGACCGTAACTTTGCAACCGCTCATAACGCCGCGCCAGCAGCTCTGGCACCCGCAGATCACTGACCTGACGGAACGCATCCGTCAGCGCCCGCTTGAGGAAAGCAGCCATCTGCTTGGGGTCGCGGTGCGCGCCGCCCACCGGCTCGTTGACGATCTTGTCGACCACACCGAGCGCCTTCAGGCGGTGCGCCGTAATGCCCAGCGCATCGGCTGCTTCCTGCGCCTTGTCCGAGGTTTTCCAGAGGATGGAAGCACAGCCTTCAGGGCTGATCACCGAATAGATCGAGTATTGCAACATCAACACCTGATCACCCACCGAAATGGCCAGTGCGCCACCGGATCCCCCCTCTCCGATGATGGTGGTGACGATGGGCACCTCCAACTGCGCCATTTCGAAGATGTTGCGTCCAATGGCCTCGCTCTGTCCTCGCTCCTCGGCGTCAATGCCAGGGTAGGCGCCCGGCGTGTCGACAAAGGTGAACACGGGCAGCTTGAATTTCTCGGCAGTCTTCATCAGCCGCAGCGCCTTGCGGTAACCTTCGGGCTTGCTCATCCCGAAATTGCGCAGGCCACGCTCCTTGGTGTCGCGCCCTTTCTGCTGGCCGATCAGCATGCACGGTGTCCCGTTGAAACGCGCCAAACCACCGATGATGCTCAGGTCGTCCGCAAAATGCCGGTCGCCGTGCAACTCGACAAAATGGGTGAATATCTCTGACACATAGTCAAGTGTGTACGGGCGCTCGGCATGGCGGGCAATCTTGGTAATCTGCCAAGGCGTGAGGTCGCTGTAAATGTCTTTGGTGAGTTGCTGGCTCTTCTTGGCCAGCTGATTGATCTCAGCGGAGATGTCAACGGCCGATTCCGTCTGCACATAGCGCAGCTCTTCAATCTTGTTTTCCAGTTCGGCAATCGGGGTCTCGAAATCGAGGAAAGTCTTTTTAGCCAACGAATTTCTCCTGCTTCAGGCGGTCACGGTGATGTCAGTAAGAAACCGGCACCGGATCCAAAGAGCGCCAAATATACCAAGTTGCCACCGTGCGGTACGGGGCCCAGGCCAGCGCCACCTCGCGCGCATCGCTGCGGCTGACCGTGTCGCCCGAAAAATAACACCGGCTGATGCCGTTGATCAGGCCCACATCGTCCAGTGGCAACACATCCGGGCGCATCAGGTGAAAGATCAGAAACATCTCGGCGGTCCAGCGACCAATGCCACGTATCGCCACCAGTTCAGTGATGATCGCTTCGTCGTCCATGCTGGCCCAGTCGCTCACGTGCAGCGCACCCTGGTCAAAATGCAGCGCCAGGTCAACCATGTATTCCACCTTGCGGGAGCTCAATCCGGCGGCTCGCATATCGTCAATTTTCAGACGCAGCACCTGTTGCGGCGTCATCTGCTCGGGCAGCTTGGCAAAGCGGTCCCACACGGTTTGTGCGGCCTTGACCGAGATTTGCTGCCCCACCACACTGCGTGCCAGGGTGGCAAACGGATCGCCCCGGCTTTGCAGGCAGGCTTTGCCAAACTGCGGAATCAGGCGCTTCATGACCCGGTCTTTTTTGGCCAGGTGACGACAAGCGTCCTGCCAGTACGGCGGCAGCTCACAAACCACATTTTCCATAGCACTCATCATTGATCAGAAAAGCGCTAGAGGCTTAGATCATGCCCAAGATATCACTTGATCACCTGCCAGGTGGTGCCACTGGCCGCGTCCTTGAGAACAATACCTTGCGCCAACAGCTCCTGGCGAATACGGTCCGCCTCGGCAAAATTCCGGGCCGCCTTGGCCGCAGCACGCTCGCCGATGCGCAGCGCAATCGCGGTCTCGTCCAACCCGGCACCGGCTTGCAAAAACGCCTTGGGGTCCGCCTGCAACAGTCCGAGACAGCCACCGAGCGCCTTGAGCAACCGCGCCAGCGCGGGTGAACGCGAGCGGTTGACCTCCGAGGCTAGGTCAAACAGCACCGCCATGGCCTCCGGCGTGCCAAAGTCCTCGTTCATGGCGGCCTGGAACCGTGCGGCAAAGGGCTCTTGCCAGTCAATCGCCGACACCGCTACCGGACCCGCCAGGTCAAGCGCCGTGTAGAGTCGTTTCAGGGCCGTGCGCGCGTCATCCAGATGAACGTCGCTGTAATTCAGCGCGGTACGGTAATGGGTGCGGACCAGGAAAAATCGCACCGTCTCGGCGTCGTATTTGGCCAGTACCTCGCGGATGGTGAAGAAGTTGCCCAGACTTTTGGACATTTTCTCGTTGTCCACCCGCACAAAACCGTTGTGCATCCAGAACTTCGCCAGCGGTTTGTCGTTGGCACCTTCACTTTGGGCAATTTCGTTTTCATGGTGTGGAAACTGCAGGTCAGCACCGCCCCCGTGAATGTCAAAGGTCTCGCCCAGGGTGGCACAACTCATGGCGGAGCACTCAATATGCCAGCCCGGTCGACCCCTGCCATAGCCATAGCCTTGGGCGTTGCCGTCCCACTTGGCGTCGTCTGGCTCACTCTCCTTGGCCGCTTTCCACAACACGAAGTCCAGTGGGTCGTCCTTGCCGTCCTGCACCGCCACCCGTTCACCCGCGCGCAATTCGTCGAGCGACTTGCCTGACAACTTGCCATAACCAGCAAACTTGCGCACGGCATAGTTGACATCACCACTCGCAGCCTGATAGGCCAGTCCTTTGGCTTCCAGTCGCTTGATCAGGCTGAGCATCTGCGGCACATAGTCGGTGGCACGTGGCTCGAGCGTGGGCGACTCGATGCCGAGTTCGGCGATATCGGCGTGCATGGCGCCGATCATCTCGTCGGTCAGCGCGCGGATACTGATGCCGCGCTCCACGGCACGCTTGATGATCTTGTCGTCAATGTCGGTGATGTTGCGCACGTAAGACACCTGGTAGCCACTGCATTTGAGCCAACGCTGCACCACGTCAAACGCCATCATCATGCGGGCATGACCAATATGGCACAGGTCATAAATGGTCATGCCGCACACATACATGCGCACATGGCCAGGTTCGATGGGCGAAAAAGGCTCCAGCTCACGGGAGAGCGTGTTGAAGATGCGCAAACTCATGGATAAGAAAGGTGAATCGTGGTGAAACCAACAATGGGAGGCTGCGCCTGAAAAAGCAGCACCCTCGGCTACAATGAAAGGCAGTATAAAGCCCTGTAACCCAAGGTTGCAGCATCGTTTGACACCCCTCACCTTGACATCTGCCCATGAAGCCTATCCGCTCTGCCCTACCTTCCGCCCTTCGTGCGCTGGCCCTGGTTCTGGCTTGTTCGGCTTTACCCGGCCATGCCGACGAGTATGCGGACGTGACCCAATTGCTGCGTCTCAACAAGCCCAACGATGCGTTGGCGATGGCAGACCGCTTTCTGGCGGCTAAACCCCAGGATGCACAAATGCGCTTCCTGAAGGGTGTCATTCAGCGCACGCTGGGCAAACAGGCGGAGGCCATCGCCACCTTCACCAAGCTCACCGAAGATTATCCGGAACTGCCCGAGCCGTACAACAATCTGGCGGTGCTTTACGCCGGTCAAGGCCAGTATGACAAGGCGCGGGTCGCCCTTGAGATGGCCATCCGCACCAATCCCAGCTACGCCACAGCCCATGAGAATATCGGTGATGTCTATTCCCGGCTGGCCAGTCAGGCCTACAACAAGGCCTTGCAACTGGACGGCAGCAACCCGGCGGTGCCCCCCAAACTGGCTTTGATCCGCGAGATTTTCAAACCCAATTTGCCAGGTACAACGCCCGCCTCACCCGCGTCGATCGCAGCGGCAGCGGCAGCGTCTGCACAAGCTGTGGCAAAACCGGTGGTCGCCGCGGCGGCCCAACCCGTCAGCAAACCCGTCACCGTAGTGCCAGAACCAGCCAAACCAGTCGCGGTGGCAGCGGCACCGGTGCCTGCACCGGTCGTCACACCGGCACCAACACCGGCACCCGCCAAAGTCGAAGCACGCCCAGCCACGGATGCTGCCGCCACGGCGAGCGCTGAGGCTGCTGTGCAGGCCTGGGCGCAAGCCTGGTCAGACAAGAATATGCAGGCCTATCTGGCCGCCTACAGCCCGCAGTTTGCTCCGGCGGGTCAGTCCCACAGCAGTTGGACCAAAGACCGCACCGCACGGATTGTTGGCAAGTCCAGTATCAGCGTGGCGCTCAGTGATATGGATGTCTCCGTTGAGGGCGACAAGGCCGTCGCCAAGTTCCGCCAAGCCTACAAAGCAGACGCGCTCAATGTAACCAGCCGTAAAACCCTGGAGTTGCAGCACACCGGCGGGCGCTGGCTCATCACCAAAGAGGTTTCTGGTAACTGAACGCTGGTGATTGACCTGTTCGTGGCGGCTGCGGCCGCCAATTTTTTTGTTTGACAGAGCTGTACCTGAGATGGTTGTCTGGATACGCGCCGTGCTTTTGGGTCTGTGTCTCGTCCTGATGGGCAGCCAGGGCTTTGGCGCATCCGAGCGAAAGAAGCCGGTGCCCAAACCCAAGGCACCCCATCCGCGACACGCTGCTTCACCAAGTCCGGCCAAGCTGCCTGCGCCAGTGCTGCGGGACGGGGTCGCCGAAATGCGGCTGATCGAGATTTATCGCCTGATTGGTCAATCCGAAACCCGTGAAGCCCTGAATTTGGCCGGAGAACTGGTCCGGGATTTCCCCGACTTCGCACTGGCGCAACTGGTGTACGGCGACTTGTTGACCGCGCGGACCCAGGCCATCCAGCAGTTTGGCAATGTGCCTGCCGCCGACTTAAGAAAGGCGACGCCAGCACTCAACGGCCTGCGATTGGAGTCCCAGATGCGACTCAGGGCGCTGCGCGAGCGCCCACCTGCCAATGCACTGCCAGCAGAACTGCTCAAACTCTCGCCGCTGAACAAGCACGCCATCGTCGTTGACGCTTCGCGCTCCAGGCTTTACCTGTTCCAGAATCTGCCTGACGGACCCAAACTGCTGGCGGACTACTACATTTCGGTGGGCAAGCTGGGCATTGAAAAGGAAGCCGAAGGGGATCTGCGCACCCCGCTCGGGGTGTACTTCATCACCAGTCAGCTCGACAAGAGAACCCTGAAAGATTTCTATGGCATTGGTGCACTCCCCATCAATTATCCCAATGTGCTGGATATCAAACGCGGAAAAACCGGCAGTGGAATCTGGCTCCATGGTACGCCGCCCGGCCAGTTTTCACGCCCGCCGCAGGACAGTGACGGTTGTATCGTGTTGGCCAATCCGGATCTGGAGCGCATTCTGAACACAGTGGAAATTCGCAGCACGCCGGTGGTGATTGCACGGCAGCTGAAATGGATCCCGCAACAAAGTACCCGCATCCTGGCACTGCAGTTCGAGGCCTTGTTGGCGCGCTGGGTTTCTGCCAAGGTTTCCGGCGATACCGGTGCGCTGGCGGCCTTTTATACGGCCGATTTCAGCCAAAATGGCAAACCGCTATCAGACTGGCTGTTGCGGCTGGAACGCGAAATGCCGTCCAAACGTGGGCGGATGCCAGAGATCAAGGACTTGAGCCTGTTGCACTGGGTGGACACCGATGAAACCATGGTGGTCAGCTTTGGTGAGGTGGCCGCCGGCGAGCGAACCGGTGTCACCAGACGCCAATACTGGGTGCGCCAAGGGGGCGAATGGAAAATATTTTACGAAGGAGTTAACGGATGATTTTTAAGCAATTTATCAGTTTTGCGCAAACCGCCATTGTATCTTCTGCTATTTATGTTGCAGCATTTCCGGCCTTGGCCGAAGTGGCACCGCAAGTCCGATTTGCCACCACGGCGGGAGATTTTGTGGTGGAGGTTTACCCCGACAAAGCACCCAAAACGGTGGAGAACTTTCTGCAATATGTCAAAGACAAACATTACGACGGCACTATTTTTCACCGCGTGATCGCCAACTTCATGGTGCAAGGCGGTGGTTTTGACAGCAAATTCGCACAAAAACCAACTCGCGCACCGGTCCAGCATGAAGGGCGGGAAGCACTGGCCAAAGGTGGTCCACGCAATGTGGTGGGCACGCTGGCGATGGCGCGAACCAGCGACCCCCAGTCGGCGACCGCACAGTTTTTCATCAACGTCAAGGACAATGCATTTCTGGACCCTGTCGAGATTCCACCCGGCGATCCGGTACCCCGCTTCGAATACCAGGGCAAAGTCTATGAAAACACACCACGCGCCAATCTTCTGGGTGCCAGCCAGCTTTTTGGCTACACGGTTTTTGGCAAGGTGGTATCGGGGATGGATGTGGTGGAAAAAATCAAGTCCACTGCCACCGGAGCAGGTGGCCCATTCCCAACCGATGTTCCAAAATCACAAATTCTTATCAACTCTGCAACCCTGGTGAAATAAATCATGAGCAACCCACAAGTCGAACTACACATCGCCAGTTATGGCGTCATCACCCTGGAACTCGATCAGGACAAAGCCCCCGCCACGGTGGCCAACTTCCTGAGCTATGTCGCCAAAGGGCATTACAACAACACCATCTTTCACCGGGTCATTCCAGGCTTTATGGTGCAAGGGGGTGGCATGGAGCCCGGCATGAAAGAAAAGCGCGGTGACTCCCCCATCAACAATGAGGCCAACAATGGCCTGAAGAATCAGATGTACACGGTTGCGATGGCACGCACCGGTGACCCGCACTCTGCGACCGCCCAGTTTTTCATCAACGTGGCAGACAACGGTTTCCTGAACCACACCGCACCCAGCCAACAAAGCTGGGGCTATGCGGTGTTTGGCAAAGTGGTGTCGGGCACCGATGTGGTCGACAAGATCAAACAGGTGAAGACCGGACGCAAAGGCTACCACGATGACGTGCCACTGGAAGACGTGGTCATCGACAAAGCGGTCGCCTTGTAAGCCACAACCCGGCCGTGCGCGAAACCGAGCCACACGACAACGCGAGCGGCCTGCCGGGGCTGTGGCCCAATCTCACCGCGCCAGCACGCTGGCGTGTGGTGGACCTGATCTCGGACCTGCACCTGCAGGCTGCGGAGCCAGCCACATTCGCGGCCTGGAAGGGCTACATGGAAAGTACTCAGGCCGACGCCGTGTTCATTTTGGGCGATTTGTTTGAGGTCTGGGTGGGGGATGATGGGCTCGACGAAGCTTTGAACGGATCGCCTGGCTTCGAGTGGCAATGCCAGCAAGTCATGAGCAACGCGGCGAAGCGGTTGAGCCTGTTTTTCATGCATGGCAACCGTGATTTTCTGCTAGGCGATGCCTTTGCACGTGCCGCCGGCGCCACCTTGCTGCTCGATCCAAGCACACTGCGATTTGATGACAAGACCTGGCTGCTGACCCACGGTGACACCCTGTGTCTGGCCGATACGGCCTACCAGCAATTTCGTAGACGGGTGCGTTCTCGCGCCTGGCAAGATGATTTTTTGTCACGCCCTCTGGCGCAGCGCAGGGAAATCGCCCGTGGTTTACGACAACAAAGCGAAGCCATCAAGGCCGGTGCTGCACCGCTGGTCGACATTGACATAGCGGCCGCCTGCGCCTGGCTTGATGCCAGTGGGGCCAGCACCCTGATTCATGGCCATACCCACCAGCCAGGCCAGGAACTGCTGCGCCCCCACAGTGGCGCCCCCCTGCAACGACTGGTTCTCAGCGACTGGGACGCCCGCGCCACCCCGCCGCGCCTTCAGGTTCTTCGCCTAAGCATTGGCACGGCCCCCAAACGCGTGCATCTGTCAGGGTCTTAACAACACCTTCAGGACGTTTTGCAGGCGGCGTGACTGGCCTGCATCAAAACCACTGGCAAGCACCGTGGCGGCATCCTGTCCCCAGGTCTGCGTCGGTGCAGGGTCGTGGCGTCGCGTCAGCAATTGCAGTTGCAACAAACGCCGCTCACTCAAGTATTCAGCCGGGGTGGGCACCTCAGCGGCCATTTCCAATCGCAACAATGCGGTACTGGCGGCCGCACCTGCCTCAGCCGCCAATGCTTTGGCCCAGGCACTGCGAATCGCCGGGGTGACCCGGTTGGCCAGGTCTTGCACGCTTGGCAACTGACTGGCATCACGCGCTTCCCACGCCTGCAACAAATGTGTCAGGGCTTCGCCATGCGCCTGGGCAGACAGCTTGCGCAAAGCCAGTTGAGCCTGTTCGAGCGCGTCCCGTTGCGCCCGAAACGCGGCGTCACCCAGACGCGGGGCCTCATGGCGATCAACCATCGGCGCCCGGCCATCACGACGACCGGCTCGCTCGTCCGCAAAACCACCCGCACGGGCTGCACCGTCGCGGCCCGTGTGGTCGCGACCAGCAGCGCGCGCTGCGTCCTTGCGGTCACCCATCTTCCCTGGGCGCGTGGCAAGTGGTGCCTCCTGTTGCCGCATCCCGGGCCGATCATCACCGCGCATGGCAACCACCGGTTTGCGCGGTGGAACAGCCTTGGCAGGTTCCTCAACCAACTGATCCGTCGCAGCCAGATCATCTGCCAACGTTGTCGTTGATTCAGGATCAGGAGCACTCAATCCTTTCTGGTCTTGCGCTAAAGCCTGATTTGCCTCCAGTTTTTCGGCAGCCACAACTGCTGCCTGGGCTTGCGCCTGGCCATGCAGCGCAGCATCCAGCGCGGCCATCGCTGCCCGAATAACCTGCGCATCACCCGAGGCATTGGCCACCTGCAGCGCTTTGGACGCATCGAGCACCACCCGGTCACGTTCGCTCAACGCACTCTGGGCCTTTTCACGTTCCAGTGTCTTGCGGTTGAATGCGTCGTCGATCGGTTTGCGAAAAGTATCCCAGAGTTTTTGCTCTTGTCGACGATCAATCGGCACCCGGTGCGCCTCGGCCTGCCAGCGCTGCTGCAAGGACTTGACGGCATCAATACGCAGCATCGGCTCGGCCCCGAGCAGTCTGGCTTCTTCGATCATGGCGTGGCGCAGCGACAGACTGTGCTTCTGCAACGCTTCCAGCGGCGCGGCAGCCTCGTCGATCGCGGCCTTCCAGAGTGGCTGCAACTCGGCGTAAAGCTTTTCCCCCACATGACCGGATTCGCGCCAGCGATCGCCAAACTGGTGCAACAAACGGTTGAAGCCTTTCCAGTCGTCGTCCAGCGCGGTTCGATTGTCCGCGGCCCAGACCTTCACCTCATCGATCAGAGCCAATCGCTGGGCCCGGTGTTCAGCCGTTTCCGCCTTCAGTTTCTCAAGCCAGCTTTCCACCACTTTGTGTGCCTCGTTGCAGGCATCGTCAAAGCGCTTCCATAGAGCATGGTTGGGCACACCACCCTGATCGGTGAGTTTCCATTGCTCGCGCAGGGCACGCAGGGTTTCCTGCATCTTGCGTCCACCGATGGCCTGTCCGTCAGGCCGTTTGAGCAGCGCCTCGGCTTTGGTGACCAATTCGTCACGCAACTGATCGGCCCGCCAGCGTTGCCAACCTTCAAGTTCGCCTGCAGCCGCCAGTGCGCTGTTGGCCTGACTTTCGAGCTTGTCATCGATCAGGCGGCCAAACTCCTTGAGCGCATTGCGCAGCGCGTTGGCTGCACCGGCACTCGCCTTGCCATGGCCCAGGGCCACTTCCTGCTCCAGTTTGCTCAGCACCTCGCGCACCATCAAGGTCGCCTTGGCCTTGATCTCCGGGTCAATCTTTGGTTTGGCCACCTTCGCCACGCTTTCCGGGGGCAGGCCGCGCCCGGCACGCAACTCATCCGCCCAGACCGGCACGTTCGGCAAAGCGGCGCTGGTGTCTTCGGCCGCCAGCATGGCCAGTGTCAGCGCGTCCTGAAACGCGTCCCACACCAGTCCGAGTTGCGCCTGCGAGGCCTGCAACTGCGGTGGAAACTTGTTGTCCACGCTGGGCCAATTGGCGTCCCCCATGAGCGCAGCGGCTTCGGTTTGCCAGCTGGCCACATCCTGGCTCAGCGCTTCCTGAACGGCCTGTGCGTCGCGCCAGGGTTTCGTGGACAACACTTCAATGCGCTGCGCCACCAGCACCGCCGCCTCACGCTGCACCTGCACCCGGTGCTGCAAGTCCTCGATGGCCCGGACCCGCTCGACCAACTGAGCTTTGAGCACACTCAAAGGTTCCTTGCTCAGCGGGGCACCCGCCTTGGCGGCGTCACGCTGCCAGGCCAACGCATCTGCCAGATTGAGCTTGGGACAGGCCAGCAGCGCCTGCGCCTTGTCGGCCCACTCCTGGGCGATACCGGCCTGAACCTTGCTGCGCTTGATGTCGTCAAGCTTTTCGCGCAGCAGTTTGGCCGCGCCTTTGTCCTTGCCACTGAGTTCCTTGAACACCTGCTGCATCTGTTCGGCACTTGGGTTGCTTTGCAGCCAGTCCCGAATGCACGCCATGCGCTCACCCGAGGTCTGCGCTGAAAAGGCACCGTGGGTCAGGGCATCCAGCGGATGTACCTCCTGGACTTTGGCGGGCACGGCAGGTGCTTCCGGGGTTGAGGCGGCTTTGGAACTGTTGGATAGGGAAAAAATCGACATCGCACTAACTCAATCAAAAACACCCGCCAGAAGGCAGCGGGAACAAACGCGTATTTTCGCCGTGTTTTCAGTGTGCTTTCAAAAAAACATTTGCCAACGCGTTCAGCGTGTTGAACCCAGCCTGCAGGCCACGCACGCCAAGTTTGAGGTGGCGTTGTCTTTCCGTGAGTGCCACCCTGCCAGCACTCAGCGTGGCGCGCACACGACGTTTTGCGCGAACCTAAAGGGACATGAGAGGCTCGCAACAGCCGCCGCCGGACACACCTGACCATAGAGAAGTTGTTGGGAAAATCATGCAAGTGCGCGATTTGATTTGGTTTTTCAGCAGAATGCCAAAGCCGCCACGGGTTGACTGGGTATTCCATGTGCACCTAGAATCCGCCCATTCCTGAGTAATATCAGGGAAAACCCGAACCCGCTGCCGATTGTCGGCAACATCAAATCTCTGCACCACCATTGAAAGGAAATCGCAGGATATTGATAGCGTAACAACCCAAGCAAGAACTTTGAAGTACCGCGCACAAGTGCGCCGCCGCCAAAGTTCTCGCGCAAGAAGGAGAAGCTATGTCAGCCACTTATACCTTGATATCGAGCCTGCGCCGCGTGACTGCGGCTGTCACCAAAGGCTTTTTTGAAGTCACCCACAACAGCTTTGCCCTGATCGGGCTGCTTGTTTTGTTCGCCGCCATGACCCTGGTGGCCCAGCCTGAGTTGCGTCAGATGGGCGAAGCCAAGCTGTATAACTGGCTCCACGAGCGCCAGTTTGCTGAGACCGGTCTGGTTACCGACCTGATTGCCAGTGAACGTGCCACCGCGGCCAACCCCAATGAGTTGCCCAAACCACAGGCGGCAGTAGCGTTGTGGCTGAGCAAGAAATACAGGGTCGCGCCGGAGCCGCTTAGTGCGCTGGTTTCCGAGGCGTACGAAGTCGGCGAAATGTCCAAACTCGACCCCACACTGATTCTTGCGGTGATGGCCATTGAGTCGCGTTTCAACCCATTTGCGCAAAGTCCGGTAGGCGCGCAGGGCCTGATGCAGGTCATGACCAAAATTCACAGTGCCAAGTACGAGAGTTTTGGCGGCACCTTTGCCGCCTTTGACCCGCTGGCAAATCTGCGTGTGGGAGTCAAAGTGCTTAAGGACTGCATCGCCATCACTGGCTCTTTGGAAGGCGGACTGCGTTATTACGTGGGCGCTTCGTCTTCTGACACCGAGGGGGGGTATGCGGGAAAGGTCATGGCCGAGTACGCCAAGTTGCAATTGGTGGCAGCGGGACGCCAGGTCCCTTTCAACAGTCCTGCAACGCCCGCGACGGCGCCAAACGCCAATGATGCCGACCCGGTACCTGATGCTGGATCAGAACCCGCCCGAGCCGCCACGGTGGCTCTGAAATAACCACTCAGCTAAAATCCCGGGTGCACGCAACTGGCGATAGGCTGCTGATTCTGCGTCGAATCAACGGGCTGATGTGGACCCACCACAAGGGAGTGTGCCGCAGCGCCTGTTTTGGGCCATGCGTTTAGCCTTTCGCCTGGGCAGCCCTGTTATCTCATGCCAACAGTGAATCACAGGCTCATCGTCTTCAAGGACTGCCATGTTTGACCGCAACATATTGATTGAACAAACCGACCCCGAGCTATATGCCATCATCCTGGCGGAAAACCAGCGCCAGCAAGACCACATTGAACTGATCGCCAGCGAAAACTATGCGTCTCCAGCGGTCATGGCGGCCCAGGGAACGCAACTCACCAACAAATATGCCGAAGGTTACCCCGGTAAGCGTTATTACGGTGGTTGCGAGTTTGTGGATGTGGCTGAGCAACTGGCAATCGACCGGGTGAAGCAGATTTTTGGCGCCGAGGCGGCCAATGTGCAGCCACACTGCGGTGCATCCGCCAATGAGGCAGTTTTTCTGGCTTTTTTGAAACCTGGCGACACTATCATGGGCATGAGCCTGGCTGAGGGTGGCCACCTGACCCACGGCATGGCCCTCAACATGAGCGGCAAGTGGTTCAATGTGGTGAGTTATGGCCTGGATGCCAATGAAGCCATTGATTACGATGCGATGGAGCGCAAAGCGCACGAAACCCAGCCCAAATTGATCATCGCGGGTGCCAGTGCTTATTCCCTGGCCATCGATTTTGAGCGTTTTGCCAAAGTAGCCAAGGACGTGGGGGCCATTTTTATGGTCGACATGGCCCATTACGCCGGGCTGATTGCAGCCGGGGTCTATCCCAACCCGGTGCCACATGCGGATGTGGTGACCAGCACTACGCACAAGAGCCTGCGGGGACCCCGTGGCGGCATTATCCTGATGAAGGCACAACACGAAAAAGCCATCAACAGTGCCATTTTCCCCGGCCTGCAAGGTGGCCCGCTGATGCATGTGATTGCCGCCAAGGCGGTGGCCTTCAAAGAAGCACTTGATCCGTCCTTCAAAGCCTACCAGCAACAGGTGATCGCCAACGCTCGTACGCTTGCCGAAACGTTGACGGCGCGCGGTCTTCGCATTGTCAGCGGGCGAACCGAGTCCCATGTGATGCTGGTTGATTTGCGCGCCAAAGGCATCACCGGTAAGGAAGCTGAGGCCGTGTTGGGGGCAGCCCATATGACGATCAACAAAAACGCCATTCCCAATGACCCGGAAAAACCCATGATCACCAGCGGTGTGCGTATCGGTACACCCGCCATGACCACCCGCGGCTTCAAGGAAGAAGAAGCGCGGCTGACCGCCCATCTGATCGCTGACGTGCTGGACAATCCGCGCGATCCGGCCAATATTGAAGCCGTGCGGGCCAAAGTGAATGCCCTGACCGCACGTTTTCCAGTGTATGGGTAATGCTGCGTGAAATGCCCCTTTTGCAGTCACCCTGAAACCCAGGTGGTGGAGACCCGGGTGTCTGAAGACGGGGGGTTCATTCGGCGCAGGCGGCGCTGTGGGTTGTGTGACAAGCGATTCACCACCTATGAACGGCCTGAAGTCACCTTTCCGACCATTGTCAAGAAAGACGGTCGCCGCATCGAGTACGAACGCAGCAAGCTGCTGGGCTCCATGCGACTGGCTCTGCGCAAACGCTCGGTCAGCACCGAGTTGGTGGACGCAGCCGTTGAGCGCATGGAAGAAAAGCTGTTGAACCTGGGTTTGCGCGAGGTGCTCTCGACGCGTATTGGCGAACTGGTCATGAGCGAACTGCGAAAACTCGACAAGGTCGCTTACGTGCGGTTTGCCAGCGTCTATCGCAATTTTGAAGACATTGACGAGTTCAAAACCCTGGTGGATGAAGTGCGGCGCTAGTCCCCTGGGTATTTAACGCCAGCACTCTTGGCGGGCGGCCGTGGCGCTGGCGAATCCTGTGTAGTTTTCAACCGCGCGAACTCCCAAGTGGTTGAGTGTGAAATCGCCACAGCGGTCATTGGCCTGAGCACCAGCTCGGACCATCTTCAAGGTAAAGCTCTGCGCGGCCACGGTGACATTCAGGTTGTAGCGTGCCACGCCATCGGCAGGTGATTGAATCAAAGCGGGCGGCATGCTGGCCGTGCTCACCGCAGTACCACCAACAAATTGATCGTAACGATTGTTTTCAGACAGATGACGCTCCATCCATTGCGCCCCTTCCGATAACACGGTACGCGCCTCCGCCCTGGCCCCTCGGGCCACACTCTCCTGGTAGGACGGCAGCGCAATGGACGCCAGAATAGCCACCACCACCACCACAATCATCAACTCAATCAGCGTGAAGCCGCCAGACCGACGCTTTCGGAGCACCTTTTGATTGGCGCAACCAAACACTGCGCGCGACCATCCCACCCAACGGAGCGAGCGCCCCTCTGAAAAATCCTCCGGGCCATGGTGCAATTTGGTCATCAATTGATCCCCGTTTTGAAGTTGAAAAGTTCACGCCACTGTACACGCCTGTTTTGTCCCATGCTGCACAGTTTCAGGTCGGTTTTGTCCCCCACCACACGAATACAGTCGAAACCACCGCCACCACCGGTACCGGTGCCGGTACCGGTACCGGTTGTACCCTTGGGCGTCCGGTCTTTGGCAAGCGTTACCATCTGGTCACCAGAGGCCAGCTTTTTCGAGGCAACACGCTTTTTGACACTGGCACCATCGACCACCACATCGAGCTCGCCCATCAAGTTCTGGTTCAGCAAACCCGTGATTGGATCAACAAACGTGATGTAGGCGTCCGGTGCACTGCTGCAACTGGTCGCACCCGAGGGCGGCGCGATGGACACCACCGACAACAGCTTGAGGCTGGTCACTTGCAGATTGCTGACCACCATCTCAGATGTCGCGGGCAAGTTGACATACCAGCCCATCTTGCTGGCCCAGTTGATGGCGGTACCTTCCACGAAACCGTCACCACTGCTTTGGCGAGTCAAACTGCGCCCCACCAACTGGGTCCGCAGCCTGGGCAGACCTGTGGTGGCATCGTCCAGTGCCGTGACATCCATCGTGGCAAATACGGTCTTATCCCAAACTCCATAAATGCTGTGCGGACGACCCGTCGTGTCCGGAAAGTCACTGGACGACAGGGCCTTGCCAGTGGCAAAGCTGACCAGAACGCCACCCTTGGGATGAAAACTGAATTCCGGTGCGGCACTGATGGGTTGATAACTGCTGGCGCTGCCGTCAACGGCTCTGGCTTTGAACAGCGGCCTTCCGTGATAGGCCACGCCCCAACTGGCGGTTGTTGCCGCGGAAACATCAAATTTCCAAACATTGCCTTTCAGGTCACCGGCGTAGATGGCATCAGCCAGACCATCGGCATTGGTGTCAACCCACGTTGGCTGCGACAAGCCGTTGCCCGGACCGGTATCGGCAACTATCTTGACATAGCTCGGACTCGCACCACCGGCCGTCCACGTCCCGGCTGACGGGCCGTCGACAAACAGAATGTAGAGTGCTGCCGAACCGTTGTTGCTGTTGGCCCCGTTGCCATAGATCACGGCAAATTTGTTGTTGTTCATTTTGGCTACCGATGCCGCCTGTCCGGTGAATCGGCTGGGAGTATTGCCAGGTTCAACGATGTAACCCAGGTCGCCTGAACTGTCGTCACTTTCCGTGAACTGCCAGCGGAACACATTGGACGCGTTGCTTTCGTTCAGGGTTCCGGCGCTGGTCAAAGTGGCACTGGGCAAACTGCTGGACAAGGTGCCCGAATCGGTCACATCGAGCGCAAAAATCCCTTTGCCACCACGGCCGAGGCTGGAGAACAGATAAGTGGCCCATGCCTGGGTCGTGCCGCTGACCGTGTGCATCACGTCAGCAGTGAAAGGGGTTCCATCGGCCAAGGCCTTGATTTCACCGGGATTGATCCAATGGGTGATACGGCTGTGCAAAGGTTGCGGCAGATAAGACAGGATTGGGCTGCCGCCGGTGGCCGTACCGCTGGCGTCAAATCCATGCAACATGCCGTCGTTGGAACCCGCCCAGATCACCGGACGCCGATTCTTCTTGGCCGTTACAAAGGCACCATACCCTGGGAAAGCGCTAGCAAACAGGGGAGCACCAGGTTTGCGCTGCACATGCGGATTCGAGTTGATCACGGACCCCATCACCGACAAACTGTTTCTTGGCCGAAATCCGGCACCGGCCGGTGCCTCGTTGCTACGATCACCCCGATACCAATCCAGCCGCGCCTGCGCCAACACGTCGGTCCCAAAAGCAGCGCTTTGGGTTGCCGGTGCCAGACTGCCCCAGCTCAGCTTGACACCCGTCGGCCCCTCGTTGGTGATGATCTGGCGACTGCTCGGCGGTGTGGATACCATTTTTTCATGGGCTTTCCACTCAGGACTGGCCGAGAAACTGCCGTCCGGCTGAATTTTGTAAGCTGATATCTCGCCGTGACCGTCGTTGCCGTCAAAACGCACGACGTACTTCAGGCTACCTTCGGTTAACTGCGCCGATGCCACTGCTGGGGCGGTGTTGGAGGAGGCAACGATGTCCTGGAACACCGTGCGCAGCGAACGCTCCAGTTCGTCCGGCCGAATGGCCAGAAAGTAGTTGTCCGGTATGCCGTCAGCACCGGCCGATCCGTCGGCCTTCTTGCTGTCCCAGGAACTGACCGTACTGGGTGTGGTGGTACCTTCCTTGGCAAACCCACCCCACTTGGCGGCATACCACAACGGGTCCTGCAGCACACCCGCAGCGACACCAGCAAAGCGGTAAATGGCCCGGCTTTCTGGATCATTGACCTGGCAGCCCTCACAGCCACCCGAAGCGTTCAGCCGGTAATTGCTGGTACCAGTGGTACGGATGACATTCACAAACCTCGGGTCGGTATACGAGAAACCCTCAATGCCCGTATGAAAATGGGGACCATCTTTATCAGAACCCGAAATCGTGTAGCCGAAACCCTGCGGTGTGGTGGTGGACTCCACATAATTGGACGTGAACACATGCAGTTCATCGCCCACAATTTGCCAACGCAAGATGCCGGCATGGTCCTGGTCACGGTCCCCGCCTTGCTGTGAGTCCTCCCACACCACCAGATAGCGGCCCGACGTGGCGGTTTGCTCCACCACCTTGAAGTCGATCAACGTCCCCGCACCCGGTGCTGTAACCGACTTATAGTTCAGGAACGAGGGTTGCAGCTCGATCACCTTGCCGCTGGTCGGATGTTTGATGGTCATGCGAGGCTTGCTGGTGCTCAGGGCAACACTATAGGTTTTGACGCGAAACGCATCAGGCGCACTGCTGCTGATGTCAGAGCGGATCGGGTTGAGCCACGCCCAATGGGCCACGCCCGCAATACCGAAGGTGCCCTTGTAGGCAGGGGCATCCGGGCACAGGCCACGCACCGAACCGAGCGCGGTGATGGTCTTGGCGTCACAGATGCGGTTGTCGCTAACACCGTTGCTACCGACAAACCAATCGTGCCCATGCACACCTTCACCTGCACCAATTAAGTTAACCAGATTCACCACGGTGGTGCCACCACTCAGGGTAGAAAACGGCGCCTGCATGTCTTCGTCGAAGGAGAGATTGCTGGAGTTGAAGTTGATCGCGCTGATGCGTCGGCACTGACCCGGGCCGAACTTGGCCTCGACCGCAAGTTTTTCTGCCGCGCTGCTGCGCAGAAACGGGTCCACCCAGGCCGGTTTGGGCAAGCCCAAACTTTCGTCCTTGGAACCAGACAAAGTGAAGGAGAAATCACTGGTTGGCGTCTTGCCGGCCAGGTAGCGTAGCGACTCGGTAAATATTTCGCCCAGCGGGTTGCCCCAGTCGGTACACATGTTGTTGGTCACGTCAGTGGTCAGCTGGAAGGTGCAATTTCCGTCGCCAATATAAGTACCGTCTGAGTAGCGATAGCCATAAATGCGCAGTTTGTTCAGTGTCGTGACAATATCGGCGGTGGTAGTGAAGCTACCGTTGGTTTCGTGGTTAACCTCATCCTTGAAACTTTTCATGTTGCTGCGCAACACGCCACCTGACACATTCTTGGCCCATGATCCGGTAAACAAGGCAAACTCGGCCTGCTCAGACTCGCCGTACTCATGCAGAAGTCCGATCGGCTTGAGATTGCCGCTGGGATACAGCTTGCAGCGTTCCTTGCCGACTTTGCCCGTCACACAACTGCTGACCCGCACATTGAAGTCCGGGCCATCAGAACCGATCACAACCCCAAAGGTGGCTTTGCTCGGGTTGCCACTTGCGGCACCCAAGCCGGTTTTGGCAATATTGTTGGCATTGCTGGCCGACTGCTCTTCGCTCCAGTAACACTGCCAGCGTTCATTGGCGTTCCACAACTGGTAATTGCCACGCGCCACCCGCATCAAGGGTGGCTTGGTGTTGTTGTAAGACCAGGCGGTGCTGTCGCCGACGGTGGCGTTACACATGGTGACCGACTGTTTGGACACATTGCGAAAGCGCCATTTGCTTCTGTATGACACGGTATCTTCCGGGCTGGAAAAGCCGTCAGGCGTGACCACCATGCCGAAACGGCCAGGATTGAGGGTCTGATCACCCAAGGTGATCACGGTGCCTCGCAACTCCTTGGTCGGGTCGTCCTGAAACTCAACAATCATCTGGTCGCCAACGTCGGCCTGAAACCAGGTGCCAGAAAACACACCCGAACTGAACGCCGCCCCGGTGTTGAACCAAACACAGTTGTAATTTTCTGGCGGAGAACTGCCGCCATACACCGCATCCACCAATGAAGCACAACTCGCTCCGTTGGCAGGCGCGTTGGCAGGCACCGTGGATGGGTAAAACCACTGTTTGTTGTAGCTTTCCTCGTACTTGATGCGGCGCTGCACATCGGTGTTCGACCACAGCCGAGAGGGCGCGATCTGGTCGGCCGAAAATGGTGCCAGCTGGGTCAGGTCCGCCCCGACGTAATATTTGGCGAAGGCGTGGGTATCGGTCGGCAGATTGGCACGTTCCAGCACGGTCGAGCCGGCTGTGTCGGTACTGCGGTGACCCCCGTATAGGATTTTGCGCAGGACATCCACCTTGGTCATGGTGGCCCAGTTGAGGAAATTGCCACTCCACTGGCCTGAACAATATTTGTCAGCGCTGCTGCTGGCCGGTGAAAAGACACCGCTGCCATAGGTGTAACACTTGTAGCTATCAAAATAGCCGTAATAATCAAACGAATGTTTGTAGGTGATGTCCGGCACGCCATCGGAGTCAATGTCCGAATACTCGTTGTAGGCCCGGGTGAAGATCTCCTGGTCCCGCGACAGGTTCAGCACAATCATCGGCTTGGCTGCCACCGTGACAATATTGGGCGGTATCGCCTGCGGCGCGGCGGCGTGGGCCACCAGAATGCTGGAATAAAGATAGGCCAACACTGAGGCTGCCGCCGCCATCCCCCTCAGATATTTCGAATTCATCATCGACATGGCAAATCTCCTTGTCCTTAATCAAACGAAACATAACTTTGCAGCGCAATTTCTGCCTGTGCCGTGGCGCCAAAACCTCGGGCGGTCACGCGAAACAACCTCGCATCCGGGCTCAAGTTGATGAACTCGATCAGGTACTCGGGTTGTCGCACCACCCCCACCAAACGTGCCGTACCCGTGAACGTTCCCAAGGGAACAGCCCCGGTGAAGTTGCAATTCACGCCGACACCGGCGGTGTCGCTGGGCTTGTTGGCAATCAGGTTGTTCCAGAGGCCGCCCTTCTCGCCGTTGGGCCACCAGGGCTGGGGGTTGACCGGTGTGGCTGCCGTGGTGGTGTCAAAGTTGCTGGCGTCGTAGTAGGCTTTGGTGAAATAGCATTGGCCACGGGGGCAGGTGGCATCAAAGTACGGCGGTGCCAAAAGCAAGCCCCCCTCACGGTCTTCACCCCGCGCGCACAAGGCACCCGGTTGCGCCGCGCCGTTGGCAATGAACAAATCGCGCTCACCGTCACGCAATGCCGCTTCTGCGGCCTGCCGGGCAACCTGCGAATCCATCTGGTTGCGGCTCAGTGACTCACTGATCGTGGCGCGACGAATGCCCACCGTGGCCAGCAGAGAAATGACCGCCAGAAAGATCAACACGATCGGTAGTGAAATACCCTCGTGAGACGTTTTCATCTGCCGTAGACACTTGCCCATCATTGCACTCCGGTCAGCTGGTTGCGCACTGCCACGACACGGGTCAAGGCCTTGAGCAGTCTGCGGTCTGACGCCGGCTGGGTGATCAAATCACCCTCACAGTCCACATAGGTCTTGCTGACTCCGGCTGCCGAGTCGTTGCGACCACCGGTCAAAGACTCCATCAACAAACATACGCGCACTGCCGACACCCGTTGCCACGGGTTGAGGTCGTTGACGACCGGCAGCGCATTCACCTCGGTGGCGGTGTAAAAACGGCGTGGCGTTTCACCCAGAACACCATCGTGAACGGCATAACGAATGAGCATTTGCGATACACCCTCAAAGATCGGCTGGTAGGTATTGCCATCCGGATTGATGCCATTGCCGTTGCAGGAAAGACTGCCGGTGGTAATGGTTTTGGACGCTGCATTCCCCCCGCCACCTGCGCTGGCCTGGGAGTAACTGGTGCTGTTGATGGCAAAACGGCTCGAAACGAACATCGGCTGGCCCGCCGGCAAACCTGCATTGACCGGGTCCTGGTTGAGGTTGCCGTTGATGCAGTCGCGACTGACTGAGATGTTGCCGGTGCCGAGATCCGTCACCGCCGACGCGGAAAAGTAATTCAGCACAATGCTGTCGGGTGCATCGGGCACCGTGGCCTCGCACACCGCCGTGGCGGGCAGAAACTTGCCACCGCTGCAACCAAAAATACCCTGGTTGTAGGCCGGAGCCGCAGCGTTCTTGATGTTGGTATAAACACCGCGCAAATTCGGCGTCACGGCGCTGGTGATAGCCGCCGGATAGAAACCCGCCATCTGGATTTCGCGCGACAACATGTCCAGCGCCAGCTTGCCATCTTCGTTCATGCGGGACATGGCGTCGGTCGCATTGGCGGTACTTCGTACTGCAAGGTACGCCATGGTGGACGCCAATGCAATCACCAGGCCGATTGCCATCGACACCAGCAACTCGACCAAGGTCACACCGAATTGGCGACGCAACTTCATGGCAGCACCACCACACGGGTACAACGCACCCCGGCGGGCGCCTCAATCTCTGCTGGACAGCAATTTCTGGCGGCCGCAAGCTGTTCATTGCCGGCACATACGGGTGCGGTGGTCGGCGCGCCGGCTGTATCCACCAGCGACTTGTCGGCCCAGGCGACCGTCAGCGCGTACGCCAAGCTGCGCCCTGGCACACCTGTCTGCTGAACAAAGCCAACCCCTGCCGGAAAACTGTTGTGGATGTTGCGCCGCCAGAACGTCCGGGCAAAGGCGGCCAGCTGGTCGGCTGTACACACCTGCAAATCACAGTCCACATCGGGTACAAAATAAGAGGCGTCCTCGGTCGCCGCCAGTTCAGCGCTATAGGTGCGAACGGACTCGATCGTCGCAGGTGTCACCGTTGGCAACATCCGGATGCCGTCAGAAAAATCTGCGACCGATGAAGAAACCGCCGTCCTTGCCCAAGCGCCCTGTTCGTATCGCAGTGCGGCAGCCTGCAGGCCCATCATGCCCAGCAATCCAACCGACAGCACCAGAATGGACACCAGGACCTCGATCAGCGTGACGCCACGTTGATCCATCCGCCGCGGCGGCACACCGCTGCGGATCACGCTGCCCCTGATTCGCGAACTGGCACTTAGCTGGTACATCCGGTGCTCCCTCCGTATTCGCGCACAGTCACCCGCCCGGCAAAACTGACACAAATGGTGCGGGTATGTTTACTGCTGATGCCATCGGGCAGATGGCTCAAAGTGAGGTTAGCGTTGCCATTGGCGATCAGCACGCCGCGCGGATCAAAGACAAAAAACCGCCGCACCGTACCTGAGGGGGTGAGAAACTCGAAATCGGCGTAATCCCCGAGATGGGCAGACACCACATCGGTGTCCACCGGATCGGTGATGGCGGTGTTGCAGTTGGGCACGCGGAACACGATCCAGCCGCGTTGCCAGTCGTCGCCACTGCCGGCGCAGGTGGCCGTCATGCCGCTCGCGGCATTGTCGCTTTGGCAGATCTTGACGCAGGTGTTGGCACTGATCGCTTCCGAGCGGGCTCGGGTCATGTCCACCACGAAGGCCGAACTGATGGATGCACCCCGGCTCGACGCCATAAAGTCCATGAAGGACGGCACCGCTACCGACAGCAGAACACCCAGGACCGCAACCGTCACCATCAGTTCGATCAGGGTAAATCCGGCGCCCCGTGCGCGTCGGCGAGCGGCAAAGCGAGAGGGACGATCAGCAGGGTACATGGGAAATCGGATTGGGAGTGCGCTCATTTCAGCATAACCGGGTCGATTTGTGGCTACCATTCGTCATGCCAAGTCAACCATTTGTCGTGTACCAGCCGTCAGCATGAGCCCACTGTCACAAGCCTTGCGCCTGGCGCAGCAAAGTCTCAACCTCACTTCCCCAAACCCGCGCGTGGGTTGCGTGATCACCGACGCGCAGGGTCATCGCTTGGGCCAGGGTCACACGCAGCGCGCGGGTGGCCCCCATGCCGAAATCATGGCATTGCGCGACGCGCAATCACAGGGCCGGTCGGTCACCGATGCCACCGCCTACGTGACGCTGGAGCCCTGTTGCCACCACGGACGAACCGGTCCCTGCTGTGATGCGCTGGTTCAGGCCGGCATTGCCCGTGTGGTGGCAACCCATGCCGACCCCAATCCTCAGGTCGCGGGTCAGGGCTTTGCTCGGCTGCGCGCCGCTGGCATCGATGTCCAGGTGCTGGAGCCCGACGACCCGCTGGCGGTGCAGACACGCGAGCTCAACATTGGTTTCTTCAGTCGCATGATCCGCAAGACCCCCTGGGTCCGCATGAAGGTCGCGGCCTCTCTGGACGGTAAAACCGCCCTGCCCAATGGCCTCAGCCAATGGATCACTTCCGCCGAAGCGCGTGCCGACGGGCATGCCTGGCGTGCCCGTGCCTGCGCGCTGCTCACCGGCATCGGCACGTTACTAGCGGACGACCCCCTGCTGGACGTCCGACTGGTTCCCACGCAGCGCCAGCCTGGTCTGGTCATTGTCGACAGTGATCTGAGAACGCCGGTCAATGCTAAATGTTTTATAGCTAAAAGACCTTTATGGATATGCGCATCCGGCATCAATGATCAAAAGTCACAGCCACTTGGGGCGCATGGGGCCAGTTTGCTGCACTGGCCCAACGGTGAAGGCCGGGTGGACCTGGCCGCCTTGCTGGTGGACTTGGGCCGGCACGAGATCAATGAGTTACACGTCGAGGCCGGCCAGACCCTGAATGGTGCCCTGATCCAGGCTGGACTGGTCGATGAGCTTCTGCTTTACCTGGCGCCCAAACTGATCGGTCAGGGGGCGGACATGGCCAGCTTGGGTCCGCTGACCCAACTCTCCCAGGCCTTGAACCTTGACTTCTTGTCCGCTGAACGGGTCGGGCCGGACCTGCGCGTGGTGGCGCGGGTGACAGGGCGAGACCGCTTTTTGACGACCTGACTGCGCCTTCGCGTCCTGGCAGCAGTTTCCCTGCGAAAATAGCCGGATGTTTACAGGAATCATCACTGGCCTTGGCCAGATCACAAGCGTCCAGTCGCTGGGCGACAGCGCCACTCACGGCAAGCGCCTGACCATTGCCTGCCCACCGAACTATCTGGATGACGTGGCCCCGGGCGACAGCATTGCCCTCAATGGCGCCTGCATGACCGCCACCACCCTGGACCCGCAACAAGCGTCGTTCACCGTTGACATATCGGCCGAATCGCTCGACAAAACCACCGGGCTCGATACGCCTGGCACCGTCAACCTGGAAAAAGCGCTGCGTGCCCACGACCGGCTTGGTGGCCACCTGGTTTCAGGTCACGTGGACGGCATCGGCGAGGTCAGACGATTTGAGCAGTCTGGCGAGAGCTGGACGCTCGCCGTACGCACGCCCGCGATGCTGGGCAAGTACCTGGCCTACAAAGGGTCGATCACCATCAACGGTGTCAGTTTGACGGTCAACCAGGTTACGGATGAGACCGACGGGTGTTTGGTCTGCATCAACCTGATTCCCCACACCGTGCAAAACACCGCTTTGGGTCAACTGCAGGTCGGCCGTCGTGTCAACCTTGAGATTGACCTGATCGCGCGTTATGTCGAACGGATGCTCGGCACCCTTGGCCCCCAGTCCCGCCAGTTCTGAATCACATTTCACTCCCTTTTCATTTCCGATCCGTATGACAAACTTCCATCCCGTGGCGATTTCACCTGTTGAAGACATTGTGGCTGACATGCGCGCCGGGCGCATGGTGATTCTGGTCGACGAAGAGGACCGTGAAAACGAAGGTGACCTGGTCATGGCCGCCGAACACGTCAGCGCCGAGGCGGTCAACTTCATGGCCAGATTTGGCCGTGGACTGATTTGCCTGACACTGACGCAAGAGCGTTGTGAACGTTTGCAATTGCCCCCCATGACGGCGCGTAATGGCGACAAGAAAGGCACCGCATTCACGGTCTCGATTGAGGCAGCCGAAGGGGTCACCACCGGTATTTCGGCTGCGGATCGGGCTCGTACCATTCAGGCTGCCGTCGCCAAGAATGCCAGAGCCGAGGACCTGGTTCAGCCCGGCCATGTGTTCCCGTTACAGGCAGTCGAAGGCGGCGTTCTGATGCGCGCCGGACACACCGAGGCGGGCTGTGACCTGGCGGCGATGGCCGGCTGTCTGCCAGCCGCCATGATTTGCGAGATCATGAAAGACGACGGCACCATGGCGCGGCTGCCCGACTTGCAGGTTTTTGCTGGCGAGCATGGTCTCAAAATCGGCACCATTGCAGATCTGATCCATCACCGTAGCCGGGTTGAGTCGCTGGTGGAACACGTGGGCAGCCGCCCCCTGCGCACAGCAGCCGGCGAATTCACCGCCCATGCATTCAAGGACAAAACCGCACAAGGTGTCCATCTGGCACTGGTCAAAGGCAGTTGGGGTGAGGATGAAGCCGTTCTGGCGCGGGTGCATGAGCCCTTGTCGGTGTTGGATGCCCTCGAAGTGGGCCGCACCATGCACTCGTGGAGTCTGGACGCCAGTCTGGCGCGGGTGGCGGCTGAAGGCAAAGGTGTGGTCGTGTTCCTCAATTGTGGCGAAACCGGTGCACAACTGTTGGCGCAGTTTGGCGGGACCGCCATGGCCAGCCACGGCCCCCAGCGCGAGCGACTCGACCTGCGCAACTATGGCATCGGCGCACAAATCCTTCGCAGTGTCGGCGTGCACAAAATGTTGTTGCTGGGCACACCACGACGCATGCCCAGCATGACCGGTTACGGCCTGGAGATCGTCGGTTATCTCGCGCCCTGAACGCCTGTTTGTCAAGCTGCCCTACAACCTGTCTTTAACCCACTACCCATCGCCATGCTGATCGCAGACCAAGGCACCCCCGATGCCACCGACCCCCGCCTGAATGGCAAGAAACTCTCCATCGGCATTGTGCAGGCCCGCTTCAATGCGGACATTACCAATACGCTGGCACAGGCTTGCCAGGATGAGCTGCTGGCACTGGGCGTGCCCGCCAAACAGATCCGGCTGGTGCAGGTGCCCGGCGCACTCGAGGTCCCGGTGGCCCTGATGGCGTTGGCCGAGAAGCTGGAGTTTGACGCCCTAATCGCTTTGGGCTGCATCATCCGTGGCGAAACCTACCACTTTGAGTTGGTGGCCAACGAATCAGGTGCGGGTGTCAGTCGCGTGGCGCTGGACTATCAGATACCGGTTGCCAATGCCATTCTGACCACTGAAAATCTGGAACAGGCCCTTGCCAGACAGACCGACAAAGGTCGCGACGCGGCACGTGTGGCGGTCGAAATGGCCAATTTGCTGAAAGACCTTGCATGAACGAGCCCAGCCACCCGGCCTCCCCGAGCGCCACCAAACGGCCACCCCGCCAGTCGCGCAAAGGCCTGACCAGCACCGGCGCACGCAAGGCGGCCAGCAAGTCACCGCGTTCGCGCAGCCGCGAATTTGCTTTGCAGGCACTCTACCAACTGATGGTTGGCAAGAATCCGGCCACTGAGGTGGATCTTTTCACGCGTGATCTCGCCGGCTTTGCCAAGGCAGATACGATTCACTTCGATGCCTTGTTGCATGGTTGTGCGGCTCAAGCCAGCGCCCTGGACGCCAGCATCACGCCTGTGCTCGACCGCCCGCTGACAGAAATTTCGCCGGTTGAACATGCCGTCATGTGGATCGGTGTATATGAGCTGCAACATTGCCTGGATGTGCCCTGGCGCGTTGTACTCAATGAATGCATTGAACTTGCCAAAGAATTTGGCGGCACCGACGGGCACAAGTACGTGAATGCCGTGCTCAACGCGTTGGCACTACAGTTGCGCCCGGCAGAAGTCAATGCCGACCGCCCCCCCGGCACCCGCAACTGACCCTTGGTCACACCGGTCATGAGAGTTTCGCAGCGCGCGCAGCGCATCGAGCCGTTTTATGTGATGGAAATCGCCAAGGCTGCCCATGCCCTGTCAGGCCAACTGGCGGATACCGACGCACCGATGATCCTGCTCAATATCGGAGAACCCGATTTCACCGCGCCGCCGCTGGTACGGGAGGCCGCCGAGCGCGCCATCCGGGATGGTCGCACCCAGTACACAGCGGCGACCGGCCTGCCCGAACTGCGCGAGCGCATCAGCCACTGGTACCAATCGCGCTTTGGACTTGATGTTGCACCTGGGCGTATTGTGGTGACCGCAGGTGCGTCGGCCGCGTTGCAATTGGCCTGTCTGGCCTTGCTGGAGGTGGGAGATGAGGTGCTGATGCCCGACCCCAGCTACCCCTGCAACCGGCATTTTGTGTCGGCAGCCGATGCCACGGCGGTGCTCATTCCCACCACGCCTGCCGAGCGGTTTCAGCTCAGTGCCGATAAAGTCCGGCAGCACTGGTCAGCGCAGACCCGCGGGGTGTTGCTGGCCTCGCCGTCCAATCCGACCGGGACGTCGATTGCCCCCGCGGAGCTGCGCGACATCCATGCCGTGGTGAGTCAACGCGGCGGCATCACGCTGATCGACGAGATTTATCTGGGTCTTAGCCATGACGCGGCGTACGAACACAGCGCCTTGTCACTGGACCCGCAAATCATTAGCATCAACAGCTTCAGCAAGTACTTCAACATGACCGGTTGGCGCCTGGGCTGGCTGGTGCTGCCCGAAGCACTGGTGCCGGTGGTTGAGCGCCTGGCACAGAATCTGTTCATTTGCCCGAGCACCATCGCCCAGTACGCGGCACTGGCCTGTTTTGAGAGTGCCAGCCTGACCGAGTACGAACGTCGACGCGCTGAGTTCAAAGCGCGTCGTGATTACTTTGTGCCAGCCCTCAACAGTCTGGGCCTGAACGTACCAATGATGCCGGATGGCGCTTTCTACGCCTGGGCCGATTGCAGCGCTGCCTGTGACAGGCTGGGCGTTCAGGGCAGCTGGGAACTGGCTTTCGAAATCATGCAACGCGCCCATGTCGCGGTAACGCCCGGGCGAGATTTTGGTCAGGCCGACAGCGGCCGGTTCATCCGCTTTTCCACCGCCAGCGCGATGCCGCAGCTGGTGGAAGCCGTCCGTCGTCTGCGCCACCTGCTGGCATGATGCTTGGCGGCACGTTCAATTGGCCGGTGCGGGTGTACTGGGAAGATACCGATGCCGGTGGCATCGTCTATTACGCCAACTATCTGAAGTTTTTCGAGCGCTCCCGTACCGAATGGCTGCGCGCCCTGGGTATTGCGCAACAAAGCCTGCGTGAAAAAACCGGTGGGATGTTTGTCGTCAGCCAGGCGGCGGTCAAATACCTGAAAAGTGCGCATCTCGACGATGAACTATTGGTTACAACTTCGCTGCTCGAAGCCGGGCGTGCGTCAATGACAATCCGGCAACAGGCGTTGCGCAAGCAGGGTGATGCCCTTGTCCTCCTGTGCGAAGCCAGCATTCGCGCCGGTTGGGTCAACGCCGATGGCAAACCTGCCAGAATCCCCCCAGAAATCCTCCAAACCCTGTCATGAATCAAGAACTCTCCATCCTGCACTTGGTGCTCAACGCCAGCATTGTGGTGCAACTGGTGATGCTGTTGCTGATCAGTATCTCGATCGCCAGTTGGGCTGCCATTTTCCGCAAACTGTTCTCGCTGGGCAAAGTGAAGTCACTCAACGATGCCTTTGAGCGCGAGTTCTGGTCGGGTGCCAGCCTGAACGACCTGTTCCTGGCCGCCACCAAAAACGCCCGCGCAGCCGGACCCATGGAGCGCATTTTTGCCAGCGGTATGCGCGAATTCCAGAAACTGCGTGAACGCCGCATCGCCGATCCCGGCACCCTGATGGACGGTGCACGCCGCGCCATGCGCGCCAGTTTTCAGCGCGAGATGGACGTGGTGGAGACCCACCTCAGCTTCCTCGCGTCGGTGGGTTCGGTCTCCCCCTATGTGGGCCTGTTTGGTACCGTCTGGGGCATCATGCACGCCTTCACCGGGCTGGCCGCGCTGACACAGGTCACTCTGGCCACCGTGGCACCCGGTATTGCCGAGGCCCTGGTGGCGACGGCCATCGGCCTGTTTGCCGCCATTCCTGCCGTGGTGGCCTATAACCGCTTCGCGCGCGATATCGACCGCATTGCCATCCGGCTGGAGACTTTTATGGAGGAGTTCTCCAACATCCTGCAGCGCAATGTGGGTGCTCAACAGGTTGCGGCCGCACCTGCCGCTGCAGCGACTACGCGTTAATACCCCTTCGCTTAACGGACACACCAGCATGCCATCAGTCGCTCACCGTGGACGGGGTCGCCGCACCATCAACGAGATCAACATGGTGCCATTCATTGATGTCATGTTGGTGTTACTCATCATTTTCATGGTGACCGCCCCGCTGATAGCGCCCAGTGTGATCGATCTGCCCAGTGTTGGCAAAGCGGCCAAGCAGCCTGACCAGGTGGTGCAAATCATCATCGGCAAGGACGAGATATTGCAGATCAAGCTCAAAGACAGCACAAGCCCGGCCACCCTGAAGCAACTGGCAGCGGCGATCCGGCGCGAGCAGTCGGCTGTCCCCAACACGGCCGTGGTGATCAGTGCTGACAAGACTGTCAAGTACGAGGCGGTGGTGCGGGTGATGGACACACTGCAACGTGGCGGCATCCATCGGGTGGGTTTGTCGGTTCAGCTGGCACCTTGACGGCCCGTCATGCAAGCAGTCGCCCACCGCCACGAATTTGCGCCTCCGGCCACCCCGGGGCTGTTGCGCGCTCTGGCACTGGCGGTGCTGGCGCATGCCTTTTTGCTGGCCGCCCTGACGTGGGGGGTTCAATGGAAACACCAGGCGCAAGTGGCCAGTTTTGAAGCCGAGTTGTGGTCGTCTCTGCCCATTGAGGCTGCGCCCCCACCACCGATCGAAACATTACAGCCAGTCGAACCCGAGCCCATCGTACCCAAACCGGCACCTCCTGACGTCGAACCGGAGCCACTGCCCCCCTCCGCCAAGGTCGACATTGCCCTGGCGCGCGAGAAAGAACGGCAGAAAAAACTGGAGCAAGCCCAGCTCGAAAAGCAGCGGCTGGAGCAGCAGCGGGAAGAGAAACTACAGGAGACCAAGCGCCGTCAGGCGCAGCTGAAACTCAAGGAAGCCCAGGACAAAAAGGAAGCCGACAAGGCAGCCAGACAGCTGGAGGAACAACGCAGCAGGAATCTGGCGCGCATGGCCGGCATGGCCGGTGCCACGGGTGCTGCCGAGGCCAACGGCACGGCACAACGGTCCTCGGGTCCGTCGGCCAGTTACGCGGGCCGGATCCGTGCCCGCATCAAACCCAACATCGTGTTTACCCGAGACATTGCTGGCAATCCGACTGCCGAAGTGGAAGTGCGCACCTCGCCCGACGGCACCATCGTGGGGCGCAAGCTGCTTCAATCCAGCGGGGTTGCCGCCTGGGACGAGGCCGTTCTGCAAGCCATCGACAAAACCGAAGTATTGCCGCGCGACATCGATGGCCGCGTGCCGCCACTGCTGGAAATCAGTTTCAGACCCAAAGACTAGCTATTTTTTGTAGCTAGAAAAGCATACTGCATAAGCGCTAGAGGCAAATTTCATTCATAAATGATTTCGGTGGAGCCAGGTGCCGCCTGAGCCCACCAGCTGGCGAGCGCTGCATCGCTGGGGTAAAAGCGGGCGCGTTCATCGAGTTGCATCTCGGCACTGGCGGCACCATCCACACCCACACAGTGCAACTTCAGTCGCACGCCCAGACCATGCCATAGTTCACCTTGCTCGGTGGTCTCGCGCTGTGCCGGAAAGTCCTTGAGCAAGCGCGCCACATCCGGCAAGCGCTGCGATGGCGCCAGACGCACCTGCAAATGTTTGCCAAAGCGGCAGCGGGCCGCCTCCAGGCTCCACACCTGCTGCACCGTCAATTGCAGACCGCCCGAGAACCGGTCGGGTTGCACCTTGCCCATCACGATGATCAGTTCATCGTCTTTGAACAAACCCTTGTGGGCGTTAATCAGCGACTCTTCGGCGCGGGCATCGATCAGCCCGGACTTGTCGTCCAGTTTGAACAGGGCAAGCTTGCCACGCTGGCCATTGATCACCCGAAAGTCCGTCACGATCCCCGCCAGCAGTTGCGGCTCGCGGGTGTCGAGCAGATCGCCGATTTCGCGCTTGGCAAAGCGGCGCACTTCGGGTGCCACCTCATCAAACAGATGGCCCGACAGGTAAAAACCCAGCGCTGTCTTTTCGTAGGTCAGCGTCTCTTTCACACCCCAGGGGGTGGCGGACACCAGATCGGGCTCACGGGTACTTGAGCCGTGACTGTCATCGCCCAAATCGAACAGACTGCACTGGTTGGCATTGGCCAAAGCGGCTGCACCAAAGTCAAACGCCAGATCCACACTGGCCAACATACTGGCGCGATGGCGGCTCAGGCAGTCAAACGCGCCAGCCTTGATCAGGGCTTCAACCGTGCGTTTGTTGATACGACTGCGATCCACCCGGGCACAAAAATCAAACACACTCTTGAATGGCCCTTTCATGTCACCCAACGGGCCAACGCCCTTGCCATCGCGCGCAGCCACAATGGCCTCGATCGCCTGCTCGCCACTGCCCTTGACAGCGCTCAGTCCATAACGGATCACCTGGTCTGACACCGGCTCAAAACGGCTCACGCCACGATTGACGTCAGGCGGCTCAAAGCGGATGCCCATCCTGATGGCGTCTTCCAGCAAAACCTTGAGTTTGTCGGTGTCATCCATTTCCACCGTCATATTGGCGCAGAAGAACTCAGCGGTGTAGTGCACCTTGAGCCAGGCCGTGTGGTAGGCCAGCAAAGAATAGGCGGCGGCGTGGCTCTTGTTGAAACCATAACCGGCAAACTTCTCCATCAAATCAAAGATTTCGTCAGCCTTGGCCTGATCGATGGCGTTCTTGGCTGCACCGTCACGAAATATCTGGCGATGTCGCGCCATTTCGTCAGCGTCTTTCTTACCCATGGCACGGCGCAGCATGTCGGCACCACCCAGGCTGTAGCCACCCAGAATCTGGGCAGTCTGCATCACCTGCTCCTGGTAGACCATGATGCCGTAGGTCTCGGAGAGCATCTCCGCGACCAGCGGGTGCGGGTAAATCACCTCCTCACGCCCATGCTTGCGAGCCACAAAACTCGGGATCAGGTCCATCGGACCCGGCCGGTACAACGCGTTCAGGGCGATCAGGTCTTCCAGGCGTGTCGGTTTGGCGTCACGCAACATGCCCTGCATGCCACGGGATTCGAACTGGAACACCGCCTCGGTCTTGCCCTCCTGAAACAACTTGTAGGTGGCCTTGTCGTCCAGAGGCAGGTTCTCAAAGGCAAATTTCTCTTGTCCCGGGTGGCGTTTGACAATGAACTCGCGCGCAATCTCCAGAATCGTGAGGGTAGCCAGCCCCAAGAAGTCAAACTTGACCAGGCCCACCGCCTCCACGTCGTTTTTGTCGTACTGGCTCACCGCCGAATCGCTGCCGGGCTGCTGGTAGAGCGGACAAAAGTCGGTGAGCTTGCCCGGCGCGATCAGCACGCCGCCGGCGTGCATGCCGATGTTGCGCGTCATGCCCTCGAGCTTGCGTGCCAGCTCCAGCAAGGTGCGCACGTCTTCTTCTTTGGCCTCACGCTCGGCCAGAATCGGCTCGGCCTCGCTGGCATAAACCAGTTTGTCATCCTTTTTGTGGCCCGGCGGCGGCAGTTGCAGGGTCACGGCCACGCCCGGCTTGTTGGGGATGAGCTTGCTGATGCCGTCGCAAAAGGTGTAACTCATGTCCAGCACCCGGCCCACGTCGCGGATGGCGGCGCGAGCCGCCATGGTGCCAAAAGTGGCGATCTGGCTCACCGCATTCTTGCCGTATTTGTCTTTCACATAGTCAATCACACGGTCGCGATTGCTCTGGCAGAAGTCGATGTCAAAGTCGGGCATCGACACCCGCTCAGGGTTCAAGAAACGCTCAAACAGCAGCTTGTACTGCAGCGGGTCAAGGTCGGTGATTTTGAGCGCATAGGCGACCAGACTGCCCGCCCCCGAACCGCGCCCCGGACCGACCGGGCAGCCGTTGTTTTTGGCCCAGTTGATGAAGTCGCCCACTATCAGAAAGTAGCCCGGAAACCCCATTTTCAGGATGGTACCCAGCTCGAACTCCAGTCGCTCCACATAACGTGGCATCTCGGCTGCGCGTCGTGCCGCATCCGGGTAAAGGTGTGCCATGCGCTCTTTCAGGCCTTCATGCGAGGCGTATCGGAAGTACGCGTCGGGTGCCATCACCACACCATTGACGGCGGGTATCGGAAACTCCGGCAACTGCGGTTTTCCCAGAACCAGACTCAGGTTGCAACGTCTGGCAATCTCCATCGTGTTGCTGATGGCGCTGGGCAGGTCGGCGAACAACTCGCACATCTGGGCCGTGGTCTTGAAGTATTGCTCGCGGGTGAAACGGCGCACCCGCCGCGGATTGGCCAGTATTTCACCTTCGGCAATACAGACTCGGGCTTCATGAGCTTCAAAATCCTCGGCGGCGGCAAACTGTATCGGGTGCGTGGCCACGGCCGGCAAACCCAGTCGCTGCGCCAATTGCACCGTCTGGGTCACCAAGGCGTCATCGTCAGCTCGCCCGGCACGTTGCAGTTCAAGGTAAAAGCGGTGCACAAACACACCTGCGAGCTGCATGGCCGTCTGTAGCGCCCGTTCTTCATCGCCTTGCAGCAGTGCCTGTCCCACCGGGCCGGCCTGTGCCCCTGACAGGCAGATCAGCCCGTCACTGAGCTCCTGCAGCCAGGCCAGACTGACCACTGCCTGCGTCTTGCTGGCGCTGCGGGTCCAGGCACGTGCCAATAGTTCCGACAAATTGAGGTAGCCGGCGTGGTTTTGCACCAACAGCACCAGGCGCGAAAGTGGTGCACTGTCCTGGACGGACCCTTCAAACCACACTTCAGCGCCGATAATCGGCTTGACGCCACGCTTGCGCCCTTCTTTGTAAAACTTGATAGCACCAAACAGATTGCCCAAATCCGTGATGGCCAACGCGGGTTGCTGATCGCCGGCAGCCAGCCTGACGCTGTCATCGATGCGTGTGGTTCCATCAATGACAGAAAATTCGGTGTGTAGGCGCAAGTGAACAAACATAACCTGCATTGTAGAAAAGCAGTTGGAGCGCATCTTGAAGATTCTGGTCGTTGACGATCACGCCCTGGTTCGCGAAGGCCTGTGTCAGGTATTACAGGGACTTGACCCGGACGACCCGACACTTGTGTTGCAGGCATCCCACTGCACCGAGGCCTTTGCGCTTGCATCCCAACATCCTGACATCGATCTGGTGCTGTTGGACTACCATCTGCCCGACATGGACGGTCTGGCTGCTTTGGCAGTGTTTGGCAAGAAACACCCTGAACTGCCGGTGGTGATCCTGTCAGGTTCGGCCAATCCCAGCATTGCGCGTCGGGTCATGGCCAATGGCGCTGCCGGCTTTATCACCAAGTCTGGTCGGAGCGACGAACTATTGGGTGCCCTGCACCATGTCCTTGCGGGTGGCATTTATGAGTCTCAGGAGTTTGGCGGCACGGTGCCGGCCCGTGAGGTTCAGCCGATCAGCCTGCCTCCTGTTTTTACGCCCCGACAGGAAGAGGTCTTGGCGCTGCTACTCGCCGGATACAGCAACCGGGAAATCAGCGAACAACTGAGCCTGTCCGATGAAACAGTGAAAAATCACGTCTCAAGTATCCTGCGCGGATTCGGTGTCAAGACCCGGATGCAGGCTGCACTCGAGGCCGCGCGCTGGGGCTATGTCAAAGTGCCGGGCGGCGTTCATTGATGGACATCGGGTAGCGTCAGCAGTCGGCGCAGCAGCGTACGAAGTTTGGCTGGTCGCACCGGTTTGTGCAGCAAGGTCATGCCGGCCTGTTGCGCCGCCTGGATCAAATCGAGGCTGGTATCGCCACTCACCAGGCAAGCCGGAATCGACCGACCCAGGTGCACGCGCAAAGCTCGCACAACGGCAATACCATTTTGCCCGCCTTCAAGCCGATAGTCACTGATGATGACCCCGGGTTGTGGCCCGCTTGACAGCAGTTGTATCGCCTGGTACTCATCGCGGGCTGCCAGCACCGTCACCTGCCAGCCGTCCAGTAGTGCGGTCAATGCGGCGCGCACCATGGCGTCATCTTCGATCACCAGAATGCAGGCGCCGACCAACCCGTCAGTCGCAGGTAAACCAGGCAAAATCGGGGTCGTCGCCCGCGCCGGTGCATCAATCCTTGGCAATGACAGACCAAAACGGCTGCCGCGTCCCGGCACCGAGTGCAGTTGCACGGCCGCAAGACCGAGCAGCTCTGCCGTGCGTCGCACGATGTTCAAGCCCAAGCCCAAACCCTTGGTGCGGTCACGCGCCGCATTGCCCACCTGGTAAAACTCGGCAAACACCTGAGCCTGGTGCTCAGGGGCAATGCCAATGCCGGTGTCCCAGACCTGCAAAAGCACCGTCTTCCCGGTGTCACAGGGCCTTGCCGAAATCAGCACACCGCCGTGTGAGGTGTAGCGCACCGCGTTGGCGGTCAGGTTCAGCAGCATCCGGTAGACCAGTGTGGGGTCGCTGCGCACCCAAAGAGGCGTTGGACGGATGCGAAGACGCAAGCCTTTTTCTGCCGCCTGTCCGCCCAGATCGTGCGCCAGTTGCGACAGCAAGGGAGTCAGCGCAAAAGGCTGCATGTTCACCGGTACGGCACCCGCCTCAAGGCGCGACATATCCAGCAGGCCGTCCAGCAGGTTTTGCATCGCCAGCACCGAGGCCTCCAACTGACCAACCAGTTGAACCCCCGCCGTGTCGTGTTGCAACTGCGCCAGACGGGTGACAAACAGGCCCAGTGCATGGACGGGTTGCCGCAGGTCATGACTGGCCGCGGCGAGAAACCGCGACTTGGCCAGATTGGCATGCTCGGCCTCGTCTTTTTTCTCACGCAACGCCTGGGTTGCAACCTGCACCTGCTGCTGCAGGTCTTCACGGGCCAGCGCCAGCTGGCCGGCCATCTGCCGCAACTGCTGCTGAAGCCCTTGCAATGGGTCGTTAGCGGGCAGCGCGGTCAGCACGGCCTGTGCCTCCCTGAAATTACCGCTGCCGATTTGTCCGATGAGATGTGACACGCGTTGAATGGGCCGAATCACACCACGGCTGAGCAGCAAGGCCAGCAACAGCCCAAAAACCAGACCAAGGGCGCCGATCAAGGCACCAAGGAGCCACATGTTCCGGATTTTCCGATCCAGGGCGTGGCGTGAAAACGCCAGTTGCACCTGGCCCAGTTGCGCCGACATCTGAGAAAAATAATGGGATCGACTCTCGTAAAGGTCGTCGAGTTGCACACCGCCACTCCAGATGGGTTGGGCGAGCCAGTCAAGGCGGTTAACCGCGTCAAACGCCAAGGTCTCCGTGGCACCAAACACCAGGGTATTGTGACCATGGTCCTCACCGGCGCTGACCAGTTTGACCCCCTGCCGGTCATAGACCGCGACCCAACGCACGTCTGGTTCTTGCATCACCCCGGTCAACAGAACCTGCAACTGCTGCGTGTTGGCAGAAAAAAGGCCATATTCACTGGCCAGTGCCACTTGCCGTGCCAGCGCGCGTGTGCGCAATGCATAAGACTCCTGCAAATCATCAAACCGCGCCATCATGAACACCAGTGCCAGCACCGTACTGACCAGTGCCACCGGCAACAGGGCCACCAGCAACATGCGGGACCGGATGTCAAGTACCCTCATGGCCGATGCCGTCCCAATTTGAGAACCTGCCGCAGGTCCTGTGATTGCAGATCGAAGCCGAGCACACGGGCCACATGCGGGTTGACGATGACTTCAAAATCGTCAGGTTCCAGCGCACTGGTGGGCAGCGGGTTACCGGCGAGCACATCGCGGACCAATCCAGCCGTCTGTATACCCACCTGCACCGGCGTCGTGTGCAGGGACAACAAGGCACCAGCGCGCGTGTAAGCCGGGGAGAAACCCACCAGCGGCACCCGCGCCCGAAACGCCGCCAGCAGAATGTTCTGGATACTGTTGTTGTTGAAAACCGCCGGGTCAGCCAGTGCCAGCAAAACATCGCTGTCCGCCAGCACTTGCGCCAGCGCGGAAAACACCCCGTTGGCCGGGTCTACCTGCGCGCTGGCAAGCCTGAAACCATGCTCGCCCACCAACACCTTCAGTGCGGGCAGTCTACTGACCGACTCCGGACCCAGCAGCACGCCCAGCCGCTGCACTTTTGGCAGAGCCAGATGCACCAGCTCCAACTGCCTCTCCAGCGGCTGATCCAGATACAGGGCAGAAAATCTACTCGAAGTGCGCCGGCCACTGACACGCAGCACCCGCTGGAAACTGCCGCGCGGAATCAGCGCACAAATCACGGGTGCCGGGCCGTTGTGGGTCGCCAGCAGTTCGGCTGCCTCAACCCCAAGCGCCACCGCCACCTGCCCGATGGGAGGGCCACCCGGCAACGCCGAAATGGCCTTGAACTCGGCCGCCTGCAATTGCCGGATACGCGACGTCGGTACGCCGGACTGCGCCAGAGACAGGATCAACGACGTCGCAGCCTCAACGTAGGCCGACGAGGTGTCGCTGCTGACCAGCAAGACAGCGACTTCACCCGTCTGCTCGGACCGCGATTGCGCCAAGGCATCAAACCCGGGCACCCAGAGAATCTGGGCACCGGCCTTGAGGCACAGTCGGCGCTGCATCGATGCGCTCAGCGCTCGAGCGTCAAACCCAGCCAAGCTTGACGCTTGAACAAAAATGCAGGATCGTAGTCGCGATAGTCCGGCCCGAGGTTCTGCACCACCAACGCCAGTTCACCCCGGTGCGCACCCCAGCGCATGCGCTTGGCCAGTCGCAGATCGGTGCGGTTGACCACCGGCTGGCGGTCCCATCCAGAACCGATCAAACGGGTGATCCCGGTGTGGTAATGCATCAGGCTCAGCTCGATGTCGCCGGGCAACTTTTGAAACAGCGCCAGTGTGGTGGCCAGTCGCGGTGCCGCCAGGTCGGCTGTTGAATACTCCGGGGCGGGTCCGATCTTGGTATAGGTCTGATTGAGCAGCAGTTGAGCCCCCTGCCAGGCCTGCCACTTGAGCTGGTATTCCACACCCTGAATATCAAAACCCGCGTCATTGGCATAAGACCTCGGGCGCGAGCCTGCCACCGGGATGATGAAGTCTTCCATCCGTTCTTTGAAGGCACGCACGTCCAGCGACAACGCCCACTTTGGAAACTCGCCAAGGTAGCTGACTTCGCGGGTGGTCACCCGCTCCTCATTGACCCGTCCGCTCGATAGCGTATTGATACTGAGCAAATGCCCGTTCCAGCTGTAGCGCACGTTGCCGAACTGCTCGAAACTGCTGGGCGGTCGGTAGGCGCGCGAGGCCCCGGCACGCAAGGTATGGCCTGGTGCCACCAACCAATTGACCATCAACCGGGGTGCCACGGTATCGCCCGCAATGCTGTTGTGCTCATACATGGCTCCGGCGTTGAGCAGCACGGCCGGCGTGAAGCGCCACTCCACGTTGCCAAACAGCCGGTTAAACCTGGTCAACAGCGCATCGTCGCGGTTGAACAACGCCCGGGAAACAAGCCTTTCAGTTCGAAACTCAGTGCCCCAGACCCAGCGCAGGTCATCGCTCTGGCGCACACTGTGCTGCACGGTCAGGCTGTCACTGCGACTGCGGCCGCCAGTCCCGATATTGATCGAGTCCTTGATGCCGAGCGGGAGCAGCGAGTAGGAGAAATCATCGCTGTAGCGTTCCTGGGTGTGCGACAAGCGCACCAACAGGTCCTGGTCGGGACCGAGGTTACGTCGCCAGTCGATTTGGGCGAACTCGGAGCGAAACAGACCATCGCGCGGCGGATCGTCGACGTCGCCTCCCGGATCATTCTTGTCGCCCGGATTGCCCTTGCCCGCATCAATCACATAAGCGCCCATGTGAAGCTGCAAGGTGTCTTGCCCGGACAGGTTGATGTCTGACCGGAAATTCAGCCGCGTCACGGCATTCTGGTTGTAGGCGCCGTGCAACCCGTCGTCGCTGCGCCGGTCGGCACTCAAACGGTAAGTGGCCGCATCGCCGCCCCAGCCCAACCCGGCACCGACATCCCTGATGCCATTCTGGCCCGCTTTGACATTCGCTGAGGCACCCAGGGTGTCAGCGCTGTGACGGGTGACGATATTGATCACACCCAAAATGGCCCGGGCACCGTAAGCCGCTGAATTGGAGCCACGCAGCACCTCGATGCGCTCGACCTCGGCAGGGGCGATGCCCATCAGTCCGGGCGCGATATTGCCGACAAAATAGGGGGTGTAGGCGGAGCGCCCGTCAATCAACAGCTCAATGCGTCCGGCAAAAATGTTGTAGGCACCGTGGTAAGTGGTGACCGGCGCGCCACTTTCAAACGCCGTGCTGACCTGAAACCCGGGTACCAGGCGCAGCAGGTCAGCGATGTCGCGCGCGCCACTCTGGCGAATCATCTCGCGGTCGAGTACGGTCACCGTACCCGGCGTTTCATCGAGACGCTGGGGCAAGCGCGACACCGACAGCACCACCGGCATATCCGCCAGAAAGTCTTTCTCGGACAGCAAAGCGAGTTCCTGCGCCTGCGCCGCAGCGGTCAGCAACCACGCACCGGCCAGAGTCAGCGCCGAAACGGCAACAGTAACGAAACGTGCAGGGGGTTTAATGGCGCAAAACATGGCAGTCGAAGCAAGAGTTGGAACAGACCGGATTTTGCTACCAGGCAGCCACCTTGCCCTCGCTACCGCGCAAAAAACTGTGACTTCCCGCCCGGCACTGGCCAGCTTCACCACATCGGACTCTTGCCGTGCAATACCGGCAGCGGGAAGACGCAGCAAAGCACCGGGCCGCCCTTGGCCCGACCCGTCACGCTGCTCAGGCCTTGAAACGTCCAGCCAGTGCTGCCACCCGCTGGCCAAACAGGCGCGCCGTCTCCAGGTCGCCGCTGGACATCTCAGCCGGAGAGGCGTCCGACGGTGACTGCGCCATGGCCCCACTGAAAGACCCCACAAAATTCACATCGTCGCGCTGGGCGGCCTTGGCGTTGCTTGGCATCAGGCCGGTGCCAACCCAGATGCCACCGTGCTGCATGGCCAGGGTAAACAGGTAGTGCAGGGTCGACAGCTTGTCGCCGTTCATGGTGGCGCTGTTGGTAAACCCGGCAAACAGCTTGTCTTTCCAGGCTTGGCTGAACCAGGGCTTGCTGGAGGCATCGGCAAACTTTTTGAACTGCCAGCTCACACTGCCCATGTAGGTCGGACTGCCCATCACGATGGCATCGGCCTCATTCAGTGTGGCCCAGCCGACGTCAGACACATGGCCGTCGGCGTCGATGGCGACCAGCTCAGCACCCGCACCTTCAGCCACGGACTGCGCCATGCGCAGGGTATGGCCATAGCCGGAATGAAAAACAACGACAACATTTGCCATGATGAAAACTCCTTGGTTTGAAAAAAAGAAACAAACGAATCAGGCGCTCAGATCGAACACCAGAACTTCGGCACTGACGGCATTCGTCAGCAACACCGCCGCCTCGTCGGCCAGCAGAGCAGCGTCACCCTGGCCCAGCGCAAGGCTGTTGACGGCGAGCTGGCCTCGCACCAGAAAAACGTAGGCCCTACGCCCCGGTTGCAGTGCCAGCGTGGCGCTTTGCCCTTCGTCGAACAGTCCGGCGTACAGGCGCGCATCAGCGTTCATCGACAGCGACCCCTGTGCACCATCCGCTGAGGCAATCTGGCACAGACGGCCCTGCTTGTCCGCAACGGCAAACGACTTCTGTTGGTAACTGGGGGTCACGGCCTGGACACTGGGCTGAATCCAGATCTGCAGCAAATGGGTGGTCTGCGCCTTCGCATGGTTGAACTCGCTGTGGCGCACACCGGTTCCTGCACTCATGCGCTGCACTTCACCCGGCTGGATCGATTCGATGTTACCCATGCTGTCCTGGTGCGCCAGCGCGCCTGACAGAACATAGGTGATGATTTCCATGTCGCGATGGCCATGGGTGCCAAAGCCCTTGCCGGCCTCGATCCAGTCCTCGTTGATGACGCGCAGATTGCCCCAGCCCATGTGTTGCGGATCGAAATAATCGGCAAACGAAAAACTATGAAACGACTTGAGCCAGCCATGGTCGGCATACCCACGGGCTTGGGACGGTCTCAGCGTGATCATGGCAGTTCTCCATTGGGTGAATGAGGGGCGGACCGATGAACTGTAACGCGACCGGCCCGTGCTGCAGTACACCGGATTTGATGGCATCATTCAAAACGCTTGAATACAAAAGGCCGAACCATGCAAACCGCACGCAATGTACTGACACCGGATGCCTTGTCCATGTTGCAAACCATCGCCCAGACCGGCAGTTTCGCGGCTGCCGCACGGGCCGCCGGTATGGTGCCGAGTGCCCTGACCTACCGCGTTCGCCAGATTGAGGACGCGCTCGATGTGCTGTTGTTTGACCGCAGCGCCCGCCAGGCCAAACTGACGGTCGCCGGGCAGGAACTGCTGCTGGAGGGTGTGCGCCTGCTGGAGGACATCGATGCAGTGGCGAACCGGGTCAAACGTGTCGCCACCGGCTGGGAACCCCAGTTCACCATTGCAGTGGACAGCATCATTGCCAAAGCCACGGTGATGGAGTTGTGTGAGCATTTTCTGGCGCAGAACCCGCCCACCCACATCCGCTTGCGTGACGAAACCCTGTCTGGCACTCTCGAAGCGCTGACCAGCGGTCAGGCGGATCTGGCACTGGGCGTAGCCGACATGATGCACAACACGGGCATCACCGCCAAGCCCTTGGGCGAAGTGCGCTTTGTCTACGCTGTGGCACCCCACCATCCCTTGGCCAAAGTACCGGAGCCTTTGTCAGACGAGGTCCTGCGAGCACACCGGGCGGTGGCGGTGGCCGACACCGTCAGCCGCGGGCGCGGCGTCACCATGGGTCTGCTGGGCGGACAGGACGTGCTGACCGTGGCCACCATGCAGGCCAAGCTCGACGCGCAGGTGCGCGGACTGGGCTGCGGTTCGGTGCCGCAATGCATGGCACGTGAACTGATCGACGCCGGCCTGCTGGTGGTCAAAACCACCGTCCACGCGCCACGGCTGGTGAAAGTCAATTACGCCTGGCGCCACAGTGCCAAGGCCAGTCGCGGCCGCGCCATGCAATGGTGGCTGGACGCGCTGGACAACGCCACCACCCGCGCCGCTTTGCTGGAGCGTCACCGGGGCGGTTAAAGTCGGTGCCATACCAACCACGGAGTCAAACAACATGAGCACAGCCCCCCGCGCAACCCGACACTTCGCCATTGTGGGCGCAGGCATGGCCGCCATCACCTGTGCGCGCACGTTGGTGCAGGCCGGGCACCGGGTCACCGTCTTCGAGAAAAGCCGTGGCGTTGCCGGTCGCATGGCCACACGCGACAGCGCCTTTGGCTCGTTTGATCATGGCGCGCAGTACTTCACGGCCCGCGATCCGCGATTTTTGCTGGCCTTGCAGACCACCCCCGAACTGTGCAAACGCTGGAGCGCCAACAGTGTGCAAGTGCTCGACGAGCTGGGTCGCGCCAGCGGCCCGGCCAAACCCGACCCGGACGCCCATTGGGTCGCCGTGCCAGGCATGAAATCGCTGGTGGCGGGCTGGTCCGAGCCGCTCAAGGCGGCGGGACAGATCGTGCTGCAAACCCGCGTGACGCAGATTGAACGCGACGCCATGAACCCGCGCCACTGGCAGCTGCGCACCGAGGCACTTGACGGTGCCGTGCACGTGTTCCCCGGTTTTGATGCCGTGATGCTGGCCATTCCTGCAGCCCAGGCGGAAAGTCTGCTACAGACATCCAAACAGGCCCCAGCCTGGGTCAAACAAATGGCCGGGGTGCAGGTGGCACCCTGCTGGACGCTGATGCTGGCTTTTCCACAGGCGATGCAGCCAGGGCTGACCACACTCGGCCCGCAATGGAATGCTGCACGCAGCAGCCACCACCGCATTGCCTGGGCGTCGCGCGAGTCGAGCAAACCTGCACGCAGCCCGATCGAGCGCTGGACGGTGCAAGCCAGCCCCGCCTGGTCACAGGAACATCTGCACGACGACCCGGCGCGGGCCGAGGCCAAGCTGCTCAAGGCATTCACCGAAATCACCGGTATCCGGGCCGAGCCTGCCCATGTCGATAGCCAGCGCTGGTTGTACGCCAAGACCCTCAAGCCCCTGGGCCAAAGCCATTTGTGGGACGCCAGGAAAGGCCTTGGCGTGTGCGGTGACTGGTGCCTTGGGCATCGGGTCGAGGATGCTTTTGTGTCGGGACTGGAACTGGCTCTGGCCGCCCTTTGAACTAGCAACACAGTACGACGGTGAGCAGCGGCTACGTCGGTCGCTTTGCGCCCTCGCCCACCGGGCCGCTGCACGCCGGCTCATTGGTGGCGGCGCTGGCCAGTTGGCTCGACGCCCGGGCGCACGACGGGCAATGGCTGGTGCGCATGGAAGACGTCGACCGCACGCGCTGCCAGCCGGGGCTGGATGCCACTATCCTGCAACAGCTGGCCCAGTGTGGTCTGCACAGCGACCGCCCACTGCTTTACCAGTCCGGGCGTGACAGCGTTTACCAGGGCGCTCTGGACGACCTGGCGCAACGCGGCTGGGCCTATCCCTGTGGCTGCAGCCGCAAGGACATCGCTGCCGCACAGCCCGCTGGCGAAACCGTCAAATCCCGTCATGCCGAGCTGATCTACCCCGGCACGTGCCGCCCCGGCTTGCAAGGCAAGGCGCCGCGCGCCTGGCGGTTCAGGACCAATAGTCTGGACAATATTTGGCCTCAAGCGCATACCTCACAACGGTTTCAAGCTACTAATTTAGTCACAGAAGTGTCGCACCGGTGGGTGCCTGACCCCACTGTCAACTGGAACGACCGTCGGCTTGGGCAACAGCAACAAAACGTCAGCACCGAGGTGGGCGACTTCGTACTCAAGCGTGCCGACGGCTGTTTTGCCTATCAGCTGGCGGTGGTACTGGACGACGCTGCGCAGGGCGTGACCCATGTCGTGCGAGGTGAAGACCTGGCGGACAACACGGCGCGCCAGATCCTGCTGCAGCACGCCCTGCGCCTGGCCACCCCAAGTTACCTGCACACGCCGCTGGTACTGGGTGTCAATGGCGAAAAACTGAGCAAACAGAACGGTGCCCAGGCGGTCCGGACATGCAGCGACCGGGACGTTCAACAGGCGCTGCACGATGCCGCCGCCGCGCTGGACCTCAGCCGGCCCAGCGGCAGCACACCAGACTTGCTACAGCATTGGGTGGCGCAATGGCGCCAAAAGTTCGCTTAAGAGCTGCCGCCTTTTCGGCCTGGCGTACGCGGCTTGGCAGGTTTGGCGGCCGGCAATGCATCTGCCGTGGCGCGCACCAGCCGGGCCATCAACGCCTGATCGTCCAACTGGTCATCCAGCCGCAGACAGGCTTTGGCACCCGGGTAGGGTGCTGCTTCGTGCACCACCTCGAGCAGCGCGCGACCGGCGGCGGTGGCTTTAAGAAAAAACTGGTTGTCACACACCAGCGCCACCACTTTGCCGTCGCAATACACCGCGTATTCACCAAACATCTTGCGACACGACACCGGGCCAGCCGCACCGATCTGGTCGATCACATAGTCCATAAATCGCTGGTCTGAGGCCATGAAATGCTCCTGTCAAGTGCCGCGGTCTGGCAAATCTACAATCGCGCCCCGTGAACGATACCACCCCAACCCGCCCGCAAGCTGCATTGCCCGATGCGCCGCGCCAGCCACGGCTGCGCAAATCCGCCCCACAAGACGTAGCCCACCCCAAGGACATCAAGAGTTTTGTGCGACGCGCCGGGCGCATCACCAGTGGGCAGACCAAGGCCTTGGCAGAGCTGGGGGCCAGGTTCTTGCTGCCGTATCAGCCAAAAGCTATTGATTTTGTAGCTGCTTATGCAGATTCAGAAAGCGCTAAAGGGCAAAATGACCCTGAAAATCGGCCCATTGTCCTGGAGATCGGCTTTGGCATGGGTGAGGCCACTGCACACATTGCAGCCGCATTGCCGCAGACCCATTTTTTATGCTGCGAAGTGCATCAACCCGGTGTGGGCGCACTGCTCAAACGCATGGGCGAGCAAGGCTTGCACAACATCCGCATCTGCGCCCACGACGCGGTCGAAGTCATTGACCACATGCTGCCGGCGCAATGCCTGGACGGCGTACACATTTTTTTCCCTGATCCGTGGCACAAGGCGCGGCACAACAAGCGCCGCCTGATCCAGGCACCGCTGGTGGCCAAGCTGGCCGCACGCCTCAAGCCGGGCGGCTACATCCATTGCGCCACCGACTGGCAGCCCTATGCCGAGCAGATGCTCGACGTGCTGGGGGCCGAGCCACAGTTGAAAAACACCGCGACCGCGGCACACCCGGAACTGCACGGCTACGCCCCCAGGCCACATTACCGCCCGCTCACCAAGTTTGAAAACCGGGGTCTCAAGCTCGGTCACGGCGTCTGGGACCTGGTGTTTGAGCGGATTTAAGCCGCCCACCCGCAACGGTGTGGGACCGAGTTGCGTCGGCCTGCCCGCCGGGCCCTGGCCGACGCTGCTGGACTTTTTGAGCGAGCGCTTTCCCAACGTGGCGCGCCCAACCTGGCTCGACCGTCTGGCGCGCGGTGAGGTGCTGGGCGAGGACGGCAAACCTGTGACGCCGATGGAGGCCAGCCAGCCGCCCTACCCGGCCCATACGCGCCTGTTCTATTACCGCGAGGTACCCGACGAGCCAGTGATTCCGTTTGACGAGGTGCTGCTGTTTGAAGACGCGCATCTGCTCGTGGTCGACAAACCGCATTTCTTGCCGGTGGTGCCCAGCGGCGGCTATCTGAACCAGACCGTGCTGGTGCGCTTGAAACGCAAGCTCGGGCTCGATGATCTGGTGCCGATCCACCGGATCGACCGCGACACCGCCGGGTTGGTGCTGTTTTCAAAGCAACGGGCCAGCCGCGCAGCCTATAGCGCCCTGTTTCGCCAGCATCAGGTCAGCAAGTGCTACGAGGCCATCGCGCCCTGGCGTGCCGATGTGCCCATGCCGCAAAAGCGCCAGAGCCGTATCCAGGAGGCCGGGCAATTCATGTTGCAGCGCGAGGTCGAGGGCACTCCCAACGCCACCACGCATATCGAGGTGCTGGAAGTACGGGGTGAGCTGGCACGCTACCGGCTCCGACCCGTGACCGGCCAGCGCCATCAGCTGCGGGTGCACATGCTGGCGCTAGGCTTGCCCATTCTGAACGACGGGCTGTACCCGGTGCTAACGCCGCAGGGGCAACTCGACCATGCCCGCCCGTTACAGCTGCTGGCCAAATCCCTGAAATTTGTGGATCCGGTGAGTGGTCTGGCCCGGCATTTTGAGAGTCAGCGTGAACTGTTGTTCTGACTCAATGGCGTGACACGCGGCTGGATGCAGATCAAGGTGTCTCGAGGGCCGTTGTTTGCCTGGACTTGACCTGCATTTCGGCGCACAAGTCATAGAGCTGTTGCGCTGCCGGTGTCAGCACCGACGAGCGCCGTTTGATCAGACCCATCTTGCGTTTGACCACCGGATCCACCAGCGGCACGCTGACCAGCAGCGGGTGGTCAGCGGCCGGCATCGCCATGGACGGCACCACGGCCACACCGAGTCCGGCTTCAACCAGACCAATCATGGTGGTGCCATGCTGGGTTTCGTACATGCTGTGCGGTTTACCAACTGCACCTGCCAGTGCCTGGTCCAGCAACAGGCGGTTACCCGAGGTCTTGCCGGCCGAAATGTAGTCGTACTGCGCCAATTCAAGCCAGCTCACCTGCGGCTTGCCCGCCAGGGGATGATCACGCCGGCAGGCCGCGACAAAGTGCTCCTCCAGCAGCGGTTCAAACTCGACATCGCTCTCCTGTGAACCAACAAAGTTCAGCCCAAAATCAGCCTCTCCGCGCGCGACCGCCGTCAACACCTCGTTGGCGCTGTCATCCATGATCCTGACGCGAATCTTGGGATAGCGCTGGTGGTAGGCCGCAATCACCCCCGACAAGAAGTAGTTCACCGCTGAAGGCACACAGGCCACGGTGACCTCGCCCATGCGGGTGGCGGCCACACCGCGAATGCCCAGCAGGGTGGTGTCGAGTGCGTCCAGAATCTGACGCAGCTGGCGATCAAAGTCGCGCCCCACCGTGGTCAGGTTGACTCGGCGTGTGGTGCGCTCCAGCAAGCGCGCGCCCAGCGCCTCTTCCAGCTTGTCAATGCGTCGGCTGAAAGCTGGTTGTGAGATGTGCACCGACTCGGCCGCCTTGCGGAAATTGCCGAGTTCGGCCACCGCCCGAAAAGCCAGCAAATCGTTCAAGTCAAAGTTCATGGCCATCGTGTCTTCCTCGTTCTATTGATGCTTATTGTGGATCAATCGATCAGAACTATGCAATTCACAGACATCCAGGATTGCGTAATTATCCGACCCCGTGCCATGCAGTTCTTTCCATAACGAACAAACGGCAGCTCACCCAGAACACCCATTTTTGACAACATCAGGAGACAAGACATGTACATCCAGACCCGCCGACGCTTTACCGCAACTCTGCTCCCTGCGCTCAGCACCCTGGTCGCATTGACCGCATCCGCAAGTTTGCTGCTGCCAGTCACAGCGCTAGCGCAAGCTCAATCGCCGATCATCATCAAGTTTTCGCATGTCGCTGCCGTTGACACGCCCAAGGGACAGGCGGCTGAATACTTCAAAAAGATCGTTGAAGAACGGACCAAAGGACAGGTCAAGGTTGAGGTGTTTGCCAACAGTTCTCTGTTCAAGGACAAGGAGGAACTGGAGGCCCTGCAAATGGGTACGGTACAGATGCTGGCCCCGGTGCCTGGCAAGTTCGGCCCCCTAGGGGTCAAGGAATTTGAGGTGTTTGATCTGCCTTACATCTTCAAGGACATTGACGCGGTGCACCGCTTTGCCCGCGGCTCGGGTGGTGCTGGGCTGCTCAAAAAGCTCGAAACCCGTGGTGTCACTGGTTTGGCGTATTGGGACAACGGCTTTCGCGTGATGAGTGCCAACAAGCCGATCCGCACGCCCGCTGACATGAAGGGCCTGAAGATGCGCATCAACTCCAGCAAGGTCAACGCCGCCATCATGAAGTCGGCTGGCGCACAGCCGCAAAGCCTGGCGTTCTCCGAGGTCTATCAAGCACTGCAAACCGGCGTGGTTGACGGGACCGAGGGCCCCTTGTCCAATTTGTACACGCAAAAGCAATACGAGGTGCAAAAACACGTGACCCTGAGCTACCACACCATCAGCAACTACGTGGTGGTGGCCAACAAGAAGTTCTGGGACGGCTTGCCGGCCAGTATCCGCACCACGCTTGAAGGGGCCATCAAGGACGCAACTGAATTCAACGACAGCGTGGCTGAAAAAGACGAGGCTGCATCACTGGCCGCCATCAAGGCATCCGGCAAATCAACCGTTTATGCCCCCACACCGGCGGAGATGGAATTGTGGGCCAAGACCATGATGCCGGTGCATGACGAGATGGCCGACCGGGTCGGCGGCAAAGCCTTCATCGACTCGGTCCGGGCCACATCGGCCAAGTAAGCAGCTCTCGCGTTCTGACGCAGCTTTGGGCACGCCGAATTCGGCATGCCCACGATGCTTCGTGCGCGCCAACCGTCTGGAGCCCCCATGAAAATTCTTGACCGACTCGAAGAACTGCTGATTGCGTTCCTCATCGCTGGCGCAACGCTGGTGATCTTCACGGCCGTGGTGCACCGTTTTCTCGCATCCTGGCAAATCCCGGTGATTCAGGACTTGGCCATTGCCATCAACATGTCCTGGGCGCAAGAGCTTTGCATCATCATGTTTGTCTGGATGGCCAAGTTTGGCGCGGCCTACGGTGTGCGTACCGGCATTCACGTCGGAGTGGATGTGCTGATCAACCGACTGAGTGAACAAAAGCGACGCTGGTTTGTGCTGTTTGGTCTGCTTTCGGGTGCGCTATTTACTTTTATCGTCGCGGTGCTCGGGGTGCGTTTTGTCTGGGAAAACGGCGCCCACTATGCTTTCATGCACGTATTGGGTCAAGCCTCTGAGAGCATGTTCCCTGGCCCAACCACACCTGATCTGGAGTGGCAAACCTGGATTGTTTATTCAGCCATTCCACTGGGTACGGCCCTGATGTGTTTCCGGTTTTTGCAGGTGGCGTACACCTTTACTCGTACTGGTGAGTTGCCGCACCATGACCACAGCCATGTCGATGGGCTCGATGAAGCGGACGTCACCGACGAATTTCACCCGCACGAATTGCACGCAGTGCATCCTGGTCACTCGAAAGGGAGCAAAAAGCCATGAGCACCGCCGTCATCCTGTTTCTGTTGATCGCGCTCATGCTGACAGGCATGCCGATCTCGATTTCTCTCGGCCTCACCGTTCTTTCATTCCTTTACTTGTTCACGCAGGTACCCATTGAATCGGTCGCGCTCAAGCTGTTTACCGGGATCGAGAAGTTCGAGATCATGGCGATTCCGTTCTTTATCCTGGCGGGCAATTTTCTGACCCACGGTGGCGTGGCCCGGCGCATGATTCACTTTGCCACCTCCATGGTGGGCCACTTTTATGGTGGACTGGGCCTGTCGGGCGTGGTGGCCTGCGCTCTGTTTGCCGCCATTTCAGGCTCGTCACCGGCCACTGTGGTTGCGATCGGCTCGATTCTGCTGCCCGCCATGGTCAAGGCCGGTTATCCGATGAAATTTGGCGCTGGCGTGGTGACAACTGCTGGGGGACTGGGCATTTTGATTCCGCCATCGATTGCCATGATCATTTACGCCGTGGCCACCAACTCATCCATTGGTGCGCTGTTCATGGCCGGTGTCATTCCGGGTCTGGTGCTGGCTTTTTTGCTCGGCGTCACCACCTGGTATATCGCGCGCAAGAATAATTACCCGCGCCAGCGCAAGGCCAGCTGGGCCGAGCGTTGGAAAGCATTGCGCGAGGCATTCTGGGGCGTGCTGCTGGTGTTCATTGTGATGGGCGGCATTTACTCCGGGGTCTTCACGCCCACCGAAGCCGCTGCCGTGGCGGCGGTCTACTCCTTCGTCGTGGCTATCTATGTGTACAAAGACATGCAGCTCAAGGACGTAACCAAGGTTTTGGTATCGTCAGCCAACATGAGTGCGATGTTGCTCTACATCATCACCAATGCAGCGTTGTTCTCGTTCTTGATGTCATACCAGCATGTGCCTGAAGAAATGGCCGGCTGGATGCTGTCACAAGGACTCGGGCCACTTGGATTCCTGCTGATCGCCAACATCCTGCTGCTGGCCGCCGGCAACTTCATGGAGCCCTCATCCATCATCCTGATCCTGGCACCTATTTTGTTCCCGATTGCCATCAAGCTGGGCATCGACCCGATCCACTTCGGCATCATCATGACAGTGAACATGGAAATTGGCATGTGCCACCCGCCGGTGGGGCTGAACTTGTATGTGGCTTCGGGCATTACCAAAATGGGGATTACCGAACTCACCGTGGCCGTCTGGCCCTGGCTGCTGACCATGCTGGCTTTTCTGGTACTGGTCACCTACTGGTCGCCACTAACCCTGTGGCTGCCAAAAACGCTGGGAATGATGTAAAAAATCGTGCTCCAGCCCTTATGGAACAAGTGCTGATGGCTTCTCTGCTTATATTGGAAACAGAAACATGAACCTGACTGACTGGATTGGTCGCAGCGAGCGGGTGTGCGATACGGCCACCCCCACGCCCTACGCTGCGTTATCTGCCACCTTTGACCGCGAGGCCGATCGCCCGGTGCCCGGCACGCCGCTGCCACCGCTGTGGCACTGGCTGTACTTCTTGCCGCTCTACCGTCAATCGGAGATCGGCGCCGATGGTCATGCCAAACGTGGTGGTTTTCTGCCGCCGGTGCCGCTGCCGCGGCGCATGTGGGCCGGCAGTCAGTTCACTTTTCACCAACCCGTGCGCATTGGCGACGTGCTGGAGCGCACCTCGATCATCGCGGATGTGACGGAGAAGTCGGGTCGCACCGGCAAACTGGTGTTTGTCAAGGTGCGCCACGAGATTCGCCGCGAAGGCGAGGCCGAGACTGCGCTGACCGAGTTCCACGACATCGTTTACCGCGAGGCTGCCCGATCTGACGACGTGGCACCCGCACCCAAGGCGGCGCCAGCAGCGTCAACCTGGGAAAAGAAATGGGTGCCCGATGACGTGCTGCTGTTTCGTTATTCGGCACTGACCTTTAACGGCCACCGCATCCACTACGACCGGAAATACGTCACCGAGGTCGAGGGCTACCCCGGTCTGATCGTGCACGGTCCGATGGTGGCCACGCTGCTGCTCGACCTGCTGCGCCACCAGATGCCCGAGGCCCAGGTGCTGCGTTATGAATTCCGTGCCGTGCGCCCGGTATTTGACATCCACCCGTTCTTTGTCTGTGGCGAGCCATGCGCTGACGGCAAGACCATCCATCTGTGGGCCAAAGACCATGAAGGTTGGCTAACGATGGATGCCACCGCGGTCATCGCCTGAGGACTCACCATGCAACCCCTCAAAGGCATCACCGTCGTCACGCTGGAACACGCCATTGCCGCGCCGTTTGCCACCCGCCAGCTGGCTGACCTGGGCGCGCGCGTCATCAAGATCGAGCGCCCAGGCGTGGGCGACTTTGCCCGGGGTTACGACAAGCGCGTGCGTGGCCTGGCCTCGCACTTTGTCTGGACCAACCGCAGCAAGGAAAGCCTGACACTCGATGTGAAACACCCTGAGGCGCAAAAAATCCTTAAACGTCTGATCGAGGAAGACGCCGACGTGGTGGTGCAAAACCTGGCGCCCGGTGCCGCCGCCCGCTTAGGGCTCTCGTATGCGGCATTGAGCGCCGCCATGCCCGGCATCATCGTTTGTGACATTTCGGGTTATGGCGACAACGGCCCTTACCGCGATAAAAAAGCCTACGACCTGCTGATCCAGAGCGAGGCCGGTTTTGTGTCGGTGACCGGCACCGAAGACACACCGTCCAAGGCCGGGCCGTCGATTGCCGACATCGCAGCGGGCATGTACGCCTACACCAATATCCTGGCTGCGCTGATGCATCGCCAGCAAACCGGCGAGGGTCAGCACATCGATATCTCGATGCTCGAAGCCCTTAGCGAGTGGATGGGTTACCCCCTGTATTACAGCCTGGACGGTGCCGCACCGCCGCAGCGCACCGGCGCCAGCCACGCCACCATTTACCCCTATGGCCCGTTTCCCGCCGGTGACGGCAAAACGGTGATGCTGGGTCTGCAAAACGAACGCGAGTGGAAAGCCTTTTGTGAGCAGGTGTTGCAGCAGCCGGAATTGGTCACGGATGAGCGTTTTGCCAGCAACCCCAAACGGGTGGCGCAGCGTACCGCGTTGTATGCACTGATCGTGCAGGGGTTTTCCACAATCACGGCAGCCCAGGTGGTGCAACGCCTGGAGGCGGCGCAGATTGCCAACGCCCAGGTCAACTCCATGGCCGAGGTCTGGGCACACCCGCAACTGCAGGCGCGCAAGCGCTGGACTTCGGTGGACACCTCGGTCGGCACGGTACCGGCCCTGTTGCCGCCGGGTTCCTGGACCAAAAGCGCACCGCGCAT
>NZ_JAGPBB010000084.1 GCF_018063565.1 Rhodoferax sp. | reverse complement strand
AAGCCTGCTATCGAATATCTAGCAGGCTTTCTATGTGCCATAGGGCTTATCTGGTGGGAACTGAGAGATTCGAACTCTCGACCTACGGATTAAGAGTCCGCTGCTCTACCAACTGAGCTAAATTCCCATCTACAGGCTGGCCGACTCGCCTGAAAGTTCGCAGATTCTAGCAGCAAACTTTTGACCACCCTAAGGTGCAATCCCCCCTGGTTTGAGCGGGTGCAGACGAGCCATTTGCATTTTTGTCATCAGCATCCGTTCTGTAGAATCCGGCGACCAACGACGTTGGGTACCTGTCCGTAGCTCAGTTGGATAGAGCAACAGCCTTCTAAGCTGTGGGTCGGGGGTTCGATCCCCTCCGGACAGGCCAAACGGGTGTATCAGGTGGCCGCTTCCAGGCCATTCCTGAAGTGCTCTTGCATCCGGCTTTGGCAGGCGCTGGCATCTCTGCTCATGATGGCCTGGATCAGCGCACGGTGTTCTTCCAGGGATTCTTCAATACGACCGGTTTTGAGTAGCGAGTTGTGCCGATTGAGCTTCATCACTTTTCTCAGATCGGCCACCATTTGATTGCGCCAGCGATTTCTGGCGATTTCCAGCAGGCGCATGTGAAACTTTTCGTTGACCGCGAAAAACTTCCCTCGATCCTGTTGTTCAGGCTCAGCAGAAGCCTCAAGCTGACCGTGCAAAGTCAGCAATTCCTGCAACTCGGCGTCTGACGCGTTCCTGGCCACCGCCCCCGCGGCATCAGACTCCAGCAGCGCCAACAGATGATAAACCTCGGCCAGATCGCTCTCCGATACTTCCGTGACGTAGGCACCTCGCCTTACCTTCATGGTGACCAGTCCCTCTGCTGCCAGGACTTTGAGTGCTTCACGCAGCGGTGTTCGGCTGATGCCGTAATGCTGGGCAATTTTTAACTCATCAATCCAACTGCCGGGCTCAAGATCTCGATTAAAAATACGCTGGCGCAGCAGTTCTGCTACTTCTTCGTAGAGTGCTCGAGGGGCTAATGACGAGGCGGCCATGCGCGGAATTGTAAGCTGGACGGAATTTTCTGCATCAATAATTATAAATAACGTAAACTCATGCCCCTGCGGCATCGTGCAGCGCAAGGATTTTTTGCTGATGCAGGGTGCTGATCGATCACTTGAAGAGAGTTAATTAGCCATGCCAACCAACTATCCTGAGTTTCAGTTGTCAGATTTAACACAATGGGCCAAAGCCGCAGCCAAGTCCGCCCCCGGTGGTGAAGTGGACGCCCTGAACTGGCAAACACCAGACGGCATCAGCGTCAAGCCGCTTTACACCGCGCAAGACACGCAAGACCTTGCTTACACCAACACCTTGCCGGGCTTTGAGCCCTACCTGCGCGGTCCTCAAGCGACGATGTACGCGGTGCGCCCGTGGACGATTCGGCAGTACGCCGGCTTTTCCACCGCTGAGGAATCCAACGCGTTTTACCGCAAGGCGCTGGCAGCAGGCGGGCAGGGCGTGAGTGTGGCGTTCGATCTGGCCACGCACCGGGGGTATGACAGCGACCACCCGCGCGTGACCGGTGATGTCGGCAAGGCCGGTGTGGCCATTGACTCGGTCGAGGACATGAAAATCCTGTTTGACCAGATTCCACTGGACAAAGTGAGTGTGTCAATGACCATGAACGGCGCCGTGCTTCCAGTGCTGGCCGGTTACGTGATAGCGGCCGAAGAGCAGGGTGTGGCGCAGGATCAACTCAGTGGCACGATCCAGAACGACATCCTCAAAGAGTTCATGGTGCGCAACACCTATATCTACCCGCCCGAGCCCAGCATGCGCATCATCGGCGACATCATCGAGTACACGGCCAAAAACATGCCGAAATTCAACTCGATTTCCATCAGCGGTTACCACATGCAGGAAGCTGGTGCTAACCAGGCCCTGGAATTGGCATTTACCCTAGCTGACGGCAAAGAGTATGTCAAGACCGCGATTGCCAAAGGTATGGACGTGGACGACTTTGCCGGACGCCTGAGCTTTTTCTGGGCGGTGGGCATGAACTTCTATCTGGAGGTGGCCAAGATGCGCGCCGCGCGTCTGCTGTGGTGCCGCATCATGAAGGGCTTTGACGCCAAGAAGCCCAAGAGCCTGATGCTGCGCACGCACAGCCAGACCAGCGGCTGGTCACTCACCGAGCAAGACCCCTACAACAACATCGTGCGCACCACCATCGAGGCCATGGCTGCCGTGTTTGGCGGCACGCAAAGCCTGCACACCAATTCGTTCGATGAGGCGATTGCCTTGCCGACCGAGTTTTCCAGTCGCATTGCCCGCAACACCCAGCTCATCATCCAGGAAGAAACCCACATCACCAGCGTGATCGATCCCTGGGCCGGCAGCTACATGATGGAAAAGCTCACCCAGGACATGGCCGATGCGGCCTGGGCCATCATTGAGGAAGTCGAGGCTATGGGCGGCATGACCAAGGCCGTCGACAGCGGCTGGGCCAAGCTGAAGATCGAGGCCGCCGCCGCACAAAAGCAGGCGCGCATTGACTCGGGCAAAGACGTGATTGTGGGTGTCAACAAATACAAGCTCAAGACGCAGGACGCCGTGGACGCGCGTGACATCGACAACGTGGCGGTGCGCGACTTGCAGATCGCCCGGCTCAAGAATGTCAAGCAAAATCGCGATGCAGCCCAGGTACAGCAAGCGCTGGAAGCTCTTGAAAACGCAGCGTCCAGCGGCACCGGCAACCTGCTCGACCTGTCGATCAAAGCCATGCGCGCGCGCGCCACGGTGGGTGAGATCAGCGACGCGCTGGAAAAGACCTTTGGCCGGCACCGCGCCGACACGCAAAAGGTGACCGGTGTCTACGCTGCGGCTTACGACAGTGCCCAAGGCTGGGACACACTCAAGACCGAGATTGCCGCCTTTGCCCAGGCCCAAGGCCGGCGCCCGCGGGTGATGATTGCCAAACTGGGTCAGGACGGTCATGACCGCGGCGCGAAAGTCGTTTCGACCGCCTTTGCCGACCTCGGCTTTGACGTCGATATTGGGCCACTGTTTCAGACCCCGGAAGAATGTGCGCGCCAGGCGATCGAAAACGACGTGCACGCGGTGGGTGTCTCGACGCTGGCTGCGGGTCACAAAACCCTGGTGCCCGCCATCATTGCCGAACTCAAAAAGCAGGGCGCCGATGACATTGTGGTGTTTGTCGGTGGCGTGATTCCGCGCCAGGATTACGACATGCTGTATGAGGCGGGTGTCAAAGGCATTTATGGCCCTGGCACACCGATTCCGGCCAGCGCCAAGGACGTGCTGGAGCAGATCAAGAAGGCTTTGGGTTAGTTTGGGTTCGGCCTTGGTTGATGTCGGTTTGAATTCCATGATGCGGACAATGGGCTCGCAACCGGGTGGGTTGCGGTTGGCGGATGTTTCAACGATCGAAGTCATCACGGGCGAGAGCGGGCTGCGACAACGCCGCGCCATCGCCAAGGCCATCACACTGCTTGAATCTACCCGCGCAGATCACCGGGCGCAGGCCGATGATCTGCTCACGGCTTTGCTGCCACACACCGGGCGGTCCTTCCGGTTGGGCATCAGTGGCGTGCCTGGGGTGGGCAAATCGACTTTCATTGAAGCGCTGGGTCTGTACCTGATCGACCAGGGCCACCGGGTTGCCGTGCTGGCCGTTGACCCCAGCAGCAGCCTCAGCGGAGGCAGTATTCTGGGTGACAAAACCCGCATGGAACGGCTCTCGGTGCACGAGAAGGCGTTTATCCGTCCCAGTCCGAGCAGCGGCACACTCGGCGGTGTGGCAGAAAAGACCCGCGAGGCCATGCTGGTCTGCGAGGCCGCAGGGTATGACGTGGTAATCGTGGAGACCGTCGGCGTCGGCCAGAGCGAGACCACCGTGGCCAACATGACCGACATGTTTGTGCTGATGCAACTGCCCAACGCGGGCGACGACTTGCAGGCCATCAAAAAGGGTGTGATGGAACTGGCCGACCTGGTGGTGATCAACAAGGCCGATCTGGATGCCAACGCCGCCACCCGTGCGCAAGCTCAAATCACGTCCAGCCTGCGTTTGCTGGGTTTGCACGGCAACCCCGACAACGCGCACCACAACGACGCCGTTTGGCATCCGCAGGTGATGCAACTGAGCGCATTGGCGGGCACCGGAGTCGATGCGTTCTGGGCCAAAGTGCTGGAATTCAAGGCCTTGCAGATGACGAACGGCAGACAGGTTAACCGACGCCAGAACCAGGCCCTGGCCTGGATGTGGGAGCGCATTGACGCGGGCTTGAAGCAAGCCTTCCGACAGCATCCAGCGGTACAAGCGCTGCTGCCGCAATTGACCAACGATGTGCTTAACGGCCGCATGGCCGCCTCAACGGCAGCAAGAAATATGCTTGCAGCCCAGACTAGGTAAGCGCTGACAGCTATCTATTTTTAAACTATTTCAATTCAACCTTGGACCATTGAGAGACAACATCATGCACGACATCATTGAACTCCTGGACAAAAAGCGCGACCTCGCCCGCTTGGGTGGCGGGCAAAAACGCATCGACGCGCAGCACAGCAAAGGCAAGCTCACCGCGCGTGAGCGCATCGAACTGCTGCTGGACGAAGGCACCTTTGAAGAGTGGGATATGTTTGTCGAGCATCGCTGTGTGGACTTCGGCATGGAGGGCAACAAGATCCCGGGCGACGGTGTGGTCACCGGCTACGGCATGATCAGTGGTCGGCTGGTGTTTGTGTTCAGCCAGGATTTCACCGTGTTTGGCGGCGCCCTGTCTGAAGCCCATGCCGAGAAAATCTGCAAAATCATGGACCAAGCCATGAAAGTGGGTGCACCTGTGATCGGCCTCAACGACTCGGGCGGCGCGCGCATTCAGGAAGGTGTGGCCTCTCTGGGCGGTTACGCCGACGTGTTTCAGCGCAATGTGATGGCCAGCGGCGTGATTCCGCAAATCAGCCTGATCATGGGGCCGTGCGCCGGGGGAGCGGTGTACTCACCGGCGATGACGGATTTCATCTTCATGGTGAAGGACAGCTCTTACATGTTTGTCACCGGCCCCGAAGTGGTCAAGACGGTGACACATGAAGATGTGACGGCCGAAGAGTTGGGCGGTGCCGTGAGCCATTCCACCAAGAGTGGTGTGGCTGACCTGGCGTTTGAAAACGACGTCGAAGCGCTGCTGCTGCTGCGCCGTCTGTACAACTACCTGCCGCTTAACAACCGCGAGAAAGCGCCGGTGCGCAAGAGCGGTGACCCGGCCGACCGTATGGACTTCAGCCTGGACACGCTGGTGCCCGACAACCCCAACAAGGCTTACGACATGAAGGAGCTGATCACCAAAACCATGGATGACGGTGACTTTTTTGAGCTGCAACCCGAGTACGCCAAGAATATCCTGATTGGTTTTGGCCGCATGGAAGGCCAGACGGTCGGCATCGTGGCCAATCAGCCGCTGGTGCTGGCGGGTTGCCTGGACATCAAGAGCAGTATCAAGGCCGCGCGTTTTGTGCGCTTTTGCGATGCCTTCAACATCCCGGTCATCACCTTTGTCGACGTGCCTGGCTTCATGCCTGGCACCGCGCAGGAGTACGGTGGCATCATCAAACACGGTGCCAAACTGCTTTACGCGTTTGCCGAATGCACCGTGCCCAAAATCACCGTGATCACCCGCAAAGCCTACGGTGGTGCCTATGACGTGATGAGTTCCAAGCATCTGCGCGGCGATGTCAACCTGGCCTGGCCCAATGCGGAAATCGCCGTGATGGGGGCCAAGGGCGCGGTGGAAATCATCTTCCGCGAAGACAAGGGCGACCCTGAAAAGCTCTCCGCCAAGGAAGCCGAATACAAGGCCCGCTTTGCCAATCCGTTTGTCGCCGGTGCGCGTGGCTTTATCGACGACGTGATCCAGCCGCACGAAACCCGCAAGCGCATCTGCCGCTCACTGGTGATGCTGCGCGAGAAAAAGATCGAGAACCCGTGGCGCAAGCACGGCAATATTCCCTTGTGAGACTTTGCGGGACAGACCGCAGCCAGACGAAGTCGGCAAGCTCTGTCCTCAACCGATTAAAACTTTGCGGGACAGACCGCAGTGACACGAAGTGAACCAGCTCTGTCCACAACATACCAGGAGAACAAAATGTTTACCAAAATTCTGATCGCCAACCGTGGCGAGATCGCCTGCCGCGTCATCCTGTCCGCACGCAAGATGGGCATCAAGACCGTGGCTGTTTATTCTGAGGCTGACCGGGATGCGCGTCATGTCGCGCTGGCCGACGAGTCGGTGCTGATTGGCCCAGCCCCCAGTCGTGAAAGCTATCTGGTGGCCGACAAGATCATTGCGGCGTGCAAGCAGACCGGTGCGCAGGCAGTGCACCCCGGCTATGGTTTTCTGAGCGAAAACTCAGGTTTCGCCAAGCGTGTGGAAGAAGAAGGTATTGTTTTCATCGGCCCCAAACATTACTCGATCGCCGCCATGGGCGACAAGATAGAGTCCAAGAAGCTCGCCGGTGCGGCGGGTGTCAACTGCATTCCGGGTGTCAACGATGCGATTGACGGCGCTGAGCAGGCGGTTGAGATCGCCAAAAGCATCGGCTATCCGGTCATGATCAAGGCCAGCGCGGGTGGTGGTGGCAAGGGCTTGCGCGTGGCCTACAACGACAAAGAGGCGTTTGAGGGGTTCACCAGTTGCAAAAACGAGGCCCGCAACAGCTTTGGCGACGACCGCGTGTTCATCGAGAAGTTTGTCGAGGAACCCCGCCACATCGAAATCCAGCTCATTGGCGACGCCCATGGCAATGTGCTGTACCTCAACGAGCGCGAATGCTCGATCCAGCGCCGCCACCAGAAGGTGATCGAAGAAGCACCCAGCCCCTTCATCAGCGATGCCACGCGCAAAGCCATGGGCGAGCAGGCGGTGGCGCTGGCCAAGGCGGTCAAATACCAAAGCGCCGGCACGGTTGAATTTGTCGTCGGCAAAGACCAGTCGTTCTATTTCCTGGAAATGAACACCCGCTTGCAAGTGGAACACCCGGTGACCGAATGCATTACCGGGTTGGACCTGGTCGAACTGATGATCCGCGTGGCCGCGGGTGAGGTTTTGCCTCTGACGCAAGACGACGTCAAGCGCGACGGCTGGGCGATGGAGTGCCGCATCAACGCAGAAGACCCGTTTCGCAACTTTTTGCCCTCCACGGGCCGTCTGGTCAAGTTCCAGCCGCCACAAGAGAGCATGTTCGCCTCTGACGTGTCCCAATGGCACGGCGTGCGCGTGGATACCGGGGTGCAGGATGGTGGCGAGATCCCGATGTTTTACGACTCGATGATTGCCAAACTGATCGTGCATGGCAAGGACCGACTGGACGCCATTGCCAAGATGCGTGAGGCATTGAACGGTTTTGTCATTCGCGGTGTATCGAGCAACATCCCGTTTCAGGCGGCACTGCTGGCGCACCCCAAGTTTGTTGCAGGGCAATTCAACACCGGATTCATTGCCGAAAACTACGCCAAAGGCTTCAAGGCCGAGGACGTGCCACACGTCGATGTGGAGTTTTTGGTGGCCTTGGCGGTGTTTGTCAATCGGCGTTACCTGAGCCGCTCCAAAGCCATCAGCGGTCAGCTTGAAGGGCACGAACTGCGCATTGGTAACGACTATGTCGTCATTACCGTGGGGCAGGAAAGCGTCGACACCGAGTACCCCGTGCATGTCGCCGAGTTTGATGACAAGGCCCGCTTTGGTCGCATCACCGTGCGTGGCAAGTGCTACGCAATCCATAGTGAATCCAAGTTTGGCCAGGTGCGAATGGAGGGCACCTGCAACGGCGCACACTTTACAGCGCAGGTCGAGCGCGGCACACCCAAAAAGCCGCTGGCGATTCGTGTCATCCACAACGGCACCCAGCTCGATGTGATGGTGATGCTGCCGCGCGCGGCCGAGTTGCACGCCCTGATGCCTCACAAGGCCGCGCCCGACATGAGCCGTTTCGTGCTCTCGCCCATGCCGGGTTTGCTGGTCGAGATCGCCGTAACGCCAGGTCAGAAGGTACAGGCAGGTGAACGCGTGGCGGTGATTGAGGCCATGAAAATGGAAAACGTGCTGTTTGCCACCGCCGACGGTGTGGTGGGCAAACTGTTGGCCACCAAGGGCGAGAGCTTGGCAGTGGACCAGCCGATTGTGGAGTTTGCCTGACACCAGTGGCCTGAGATTCACCAGAATCTGTTATCAGAATAGCCTTCAGCCCAATTTCCATAAGCGTTGAAGGCTACTTTATTTGTAGTATTTTGACAAAGGAATTGAAGATGAGTACCAGCCCGCGCCCGTTTAAAACCCTGGGTATCCAGCAGATCGCCATCGGTGCCACCAGCAAAACCCGGCTGCAGAAACTGTGGGTCGATATGCTGGGACTGGAGTTGACCGGCACGTTCAGAAGCGAGCGCGAGAACGTGGACGAGGATATCTGCGCCATGGGTAAAGGGCCGTTCAAAGTGGAGGTCGACCTGATGCAGCCGGTGGACATCGAGAAGAAACCTGCCGTGCACGCCACGCCTCTCAACCATGTCGGCATCTGGATTGACGACCTGCCCAAAGCGGTGGAATGGCTCACCGCTCAAGGTGTGCGTTTTGCGCCGGGCGGCATCCGCAAGGGCGCTGCCGGGTTTGACATCTGCTTTTTGCACCCCAAGGGCAATGAGGAGTTCCCGGTCTCGGGTGAGGGCGTGTTGATCGAGATGGTGCAGGCCCCGCCCGAAGTGATCAAGGCGTTCGCGGCGCTGGCGGCGTAGTTCCCTGTTGTTTGGCCCTGGCCCGGGCCAGGGCCGCTTCGATGACGGCGCGTTTTCTTTCGAGTACGGCGGTATCCTGATGCTGTGAATGCTGGCCCAGATCGGCCAGTTTCATCAGCGCTTTCTGTTCAAGTCTTTGCGTGTTCTCTGCCTCGTCACGCGTCAGTCTGTCACGGTGAAAGGCATAGCGATCCCGGGCGCGGTCAGCGGCCTCTGGTGACCAGGCCGCCCAGCCCGTGGCGTTGCCACTGGCGTTTTCCACCAAAATGCAATCCACCGGGCAGACCGGCAAGCACAACTCGCAGCCGGTGCATTCGGCTTCGATCACCGTGTGCATGCGTTTGTTGCTGCCCAGGATGGCGTCGACCGGACAGGCCTTGATGCACAGCGTGCAGCCGATGCACCAGGCTTCGTCGATAAACATCATGCTGCGCGGGGCTTCCACGCCGTGCTCGGGATCAAGAGGTTTGACTGCCCGACCGGTGACGGCAGCCAGCCGCGCAATACCTTCTCCACCGCCTGGCGGACATTGGTTGATGTCGGCCTGACCCAGCGCAATGGCCTGGGCATAGGCAGCGCAATCGGCATAGCCGCAGCGGGTGCACTGCGTCTGTGGCAGTGCGGCCAAAAGGCGAGCCGCCAGATCGGTCATGGTCGGCGCAGGGGCGCCTTGCGACGCACGCGCTTGACGCCAGGCGCCGCCGCCGTGGCTGCAGGCTCGGCCAGCGGTGTTTCGGCCATGACCGGTTCTGTGACCATGACAGCCACCGGCGCCGTGGCTGGCGGCGCGGGCTGTACACCCGGCACTGTGGGCAACTTCTGATACCGCAGGATGAACGCCTTGACGAACGGGTACACCGTCTCGCGCCAGCGCCGACCGGCAAAAATGCCGTAATGCCCGGCTCCTTCCACTTCCAGATGCTCCTGCTTTTCTGCATCGACACCGCTGCAAATGGTGTGCACCGCCCGGGTCTGGCCCGAACCCGAAATGTCGTCGAGTTCTCCCTCGACCGACAGTAGCGCGGTGGTGCCAATGTCTTGCGGACGCACCCGCTCCACCTTGCCGTCGACACCGCGCACATCCCAGGTGCCGTAAACCAGCTTGAAGTCCTGAAACACCGTCTTGATGGTCTGCAGATAATAGTTGGCGTCCATGTCGAGCACGGCGTTGTACTCGTCGTAAAACTTGCGGTGCGTCTCGGCGCTGGAGCGGTCGCCCTTGATCAGGTCCTGAAAATAGTCGTAATGGCTGCGTGCGTGATTGCTGGGGTTCATCGCCACAAAGCCCGAATGCTGCAAAAAGCCCGGGTAGACACGCCGCCCCACCCCCGGAAAACCCGCGGGCACACGGTAAATCACATGGGTCTCAAACCATTTGTGGTCTTTCTTCATCGCCAGGTTGTTCACCGCTGTGGGCGACTTGCGCGCATCAATCGGGCCGCCCATCATCACCATGCTCAAAGGCGTGGTCTCACCCCGGCTGGCCATCAGCGACACCGCGGCCAGCACCGGCACCGTGGGCTGGCAGACGCTCATCACATGGCAGTTGCCGTAGATTTTTTGCAGATGACGGATGAACTCCTGGACGTAATTGACATAGTCGTCCAGGTGGAAGTCGCCCTCGCTCAGCGGCACCAGGCGCGCGTTGGTCCAGTCGGTGATGTAGACCTTGTGGTCCTTGAGCATGGTCCTGACCGTGTCGCGCAGCAGCGTGGCGTAATGACCCGACAGCGGTGCCACGATCAGCACCGCAGGCTGGTCCTTGAGCTTGGTGAGTGTGGCCGAATCGTCGGTGTAGCGCTTGAAGCGGCGCAACTCGCAGAAGGCTTTTTTGACTTCTACGCGCTCGTGAATGGCCACCTCCACCCCATCCACATTCACCGTGCGCAGTCCGAACTCGGGCTTTTCGTAGTCCTTGCCCAGGCGATGCAGCAGGTCGTAGCCGGCCGAGATGCGTTGCGACAACGGGTGTTTTCCCCACATCGACTGCGGATTGGCATACATCTTCGCGGCCGACGCCGCCAGATCAGTGAATGGCTCCATCAGCGATCGCTGGGTTTCATAGAGTTTGTAGAGCACGATGTGGCCTTTTGATTGAAAATGTTGCGGTGCAATATAACAGGACTTGACTTCTCTCGATGACCCGGCGATCAACATCGCTGCAATGAAAGCACTATTTTGATGTCGAATCACGCCATTTTCCGCCCCTCTGCCCGACTGCCGGCCCTGTTTGTTGCCCATGGCAGCCCCATGAACGTGCTGCCTGGCAACCCCTGGCACGACAGTTGGCAGGCGCTCGGGGCGCAGTTTGGCACGCGTTGGCCACGACCCCAACTGATTGTGTGTATCTCGGCGCATTGGCTCACCGACGGTTGGTGGCTGACCGCCATGGCGCAGCCGAAAACCATTCATGACTTTGGTGGCTTTCCGAAAGCGCTGTTTGATCAGCAATACCCGACATCCGGCTGGCCCGACGCGGCAACTTACCTGGCGCAGGTGCTGCATCAGCCCGGCAGCGGCCAGCCGCTGCAACTTGACGCGCAGGCGTGGGGCCTGGACCACGGTGCTTGGGGCGTGCTCAAGCCGATGTTCCCGCAAGCCGACATCCCGGTGATCCAGCTCAGCATGGATTACCAGCGCCCGCCGGCCGAGCACTTTGCCCTGGGTCGGCAACTCGCGGCGTTGCGCGAGCAGGGTGTGCTGATCGTGGCCAGTGGCAATATCGTGCACAACCTGCGCACCATGCAGCGCGACGCGGCCGACAACCAGGCGTACGACTGGGCGTTCGAGTTTGACCAGACCATCGCGGCGCAACTACAGGCTGGCAATTGGCAGGGGCTGCAGGATTTTCAGCAGTTCGCCAGCGCAAGGCTGGCACACCCGAGCCACGACCATCTATTGCCTTTGCTTTATGCCGCCGGGGCCGCAGCCGCCGACGAAACCCCCGCGTTTTTCAACGTCGGCTTTCAGGCCGCGTCCATCTCGATGCGATCGGTGATCTGGGGTTAAACGCCTGCATCGCGCCAACCTGCGGGGGCGGGGCCCTGGGCGGTGATGGCCGCCAGGTCGTGGTACAGCGGCTTGAGCCGCTGGTACATGCGACGGTAGACCCGCTGGTACAACTGCTCATAGGTCAGAACGTGCTCGGGTTCTGGCCTGAACAACTGCCCCACGCGGCTCATGGCCGCCACCGCCGCAGCAAAGTCGGGGTGCAATTTCAGGCCCACGGCGGCCACCATGGCCGCTCCCAGGCCGCTGGTTTCATATAGATGGGGCCGCTCGGTCGGCAAATTGAACACATTGGCAGTGATCTGCAAGGCCGCGTCACTTTGTGAGCCACCACCTGACACGCGCACGCGGTCAATCGCCTGACCGCTACGTTTTTCGATGCGTTCCTTGCCCTCGCGCAGGGCGTAGGCCAGGCCTTCCAGAATGGCGCGGTACAGGTGGGCGCGGTTGTGCATGTCGCCAAAGCCAATCACCGCGCCACGTGCCTCTGGGCCGGGAATCTTGATGCCGGGGTTCCAGAACGGCTGCAGCATCAGGCCGTGAGCGCCAGGTGACACCGCCCCCACCAGCGCGTCAAACAGGCTCTCCGGGGTGACGCCGTGCTGCTGCGCCACTTGCTGCTCCAGCAGGCCAAACTGCTCCTTGAACCAGCTCACCAGCCAGAAGCCGCGGGTGATCTGGATCTCGGTATTGAAGTGGCCCGGCACGGCCGACGGGTAGGGTGGCACAAAACGCGTGGCTTCCAGATAACGCGGCGTGTTGGTGTTCACGGTGGCTGCGGTGCCAAACGACAGGCAGGCCACGTCGGGGGTCAGGCAGCCCGCGCCCAACACCTCGCAGGCCTTGTCGGCGGCACCGGCCACGACTGGCAGGCCTTGCGGCAGGCCGGTCTGTGCCGCTGCGGCTGCACTGACCTGGCCGATGACGGTGCCAGCCGGCACCAACTCGGGCAACTGTCGGGCCCGGATCGGCAGCGCCTGCCACTTCCAGTCATGCGCAGCCGCCCAGCAGCCACGCCGGTAGTCAAACGGGACGTAGCCGACCTGTGACGCCACCGAGTCCACCATGCGCCCGGTCATGCAGTAGTTCAAATAGCCTGACAGCAAGAGAAATTTGTCCGTCTGCGCCCACAGCGCGGGCTGATGTTGCGCAATCCAGTTGGCCTCGGCCTCAGCCTGAAAGTAGTGCACCGTCTCCAGCATGCCAATGCCGCCCAGCGCCGCTTTCCACCACCACGACAAGTCGGGCACCTGGCTGGCACGGCGCTGGTCGAGCCAGATCATCGACGGTCGCAGCGGCAGGCCATGCTGGTCCAGCGACACGGTGGTGCCGCGCTGCGTGGTGATCACCACCCCGGCAATGTCGCTCTTGGCCACCGGGCTGCCGGCCCACAACTGCTGGCAGGCCTGACACAGTGACTGCCAAAAGGCGTCGGGGTGGTTTTCCAGCCAGCCCGGTTGCGGCGACTGATAAGTGGTGATGCCGACCTGCGCCTTGTGGATCAGGTTGCCCTGCAAGTCAAACAGCAGGGCGCGCACACTTTGCGTGCCGTTGTCGATCGCCAGCAGGCAGGGTGGTGCGCTCATGGCGCGCGCGACAGACTGACCGCCAGTTGGCTCAACGCCTGATAGGCGGCACCGGCCTGGGCATTCCACTGCACCAGGGCCCGGGCCTGCGCCGCCACCAATGCCAGATCGCCCCGTGCGGCTGGACCGGTCAGTGCGGCTTTTGGCCCCAGCGTCACGATGTTGTTCACAGCGTTGTGCAGCAGCGTGCCGCGCATTTGCTCGATGAGGGCAGGGGGCATACCGCTATGTTGCCAAAGCTGCTCGGCCATGTCCTGCAACACCGGCAGAAAATTGGTGGCAAACACCGCCGCGGCGTGGTAGAGCAGCTTGTCGTGCGCGGCCACCGCAAAACACTGTGCCCCGATTTGGGTAAAGGCCGAATCCAGCAGCCGCAGGGCTGTGGCATCACCTTCGAGTGCGCAGGGCGTACCGGCAAACTGGGTCAGCGCCAGCTCCGGTCGGGCAAAACTCAGCAGCGGATGGGCACTGGCCACCTGCCAGCGCAGGTCGCGCAGCGCTTGCAACTGGTCGCAGGCCAGTGCGCCACTGCAATGAAACGCCAGTGCCGGGCGCTGCGCCACTGCGATCTGTGACAACGCCCGCGAAGTGGTGGCAATATGCGCATCGGGCACGGCCAGCAGCCAGATATCGGCCGCTGGCAGCTCAGCCAGAACCGTGCAAGCCTGGCCTGCGCCCATGAACGCCACGGCTTGCCGGACAGACTCGGCAGAACGCGTCAGCACGCCTTGCAGCTCAACAACACCTGCCGCCTGAAACAGCCGCCCCAGGGTCTGGCCGACACGGCCGGCACCGATGAGGTTCAGGGTGATCATCGCAGGCTCAAGAAACTCATAAAAAAATAGCTGCCAGCGCAATGCCAGTATGCGCCAGGCAGCTATTGGGCTACTTCTTCGGTTGAACTCAGATCACTTTGGCAATGCAGGCGCAGACGTAATCAACGTTCTTGCTGTTGAGCGCGGCCACACACATGCGGCCGGTGTCGGTGCCGTAGACGCCAAACTCGTTGCGCAGGCGCACCATCTGGTCTTTGGACAGGCCCGAGTAGCTGAACATGCCGATCTGGCGGGTGATGAAGCTCATGTCCTGCGTGACACCAGCGGCCTTCAGGCCATCCACCAGCTTTTGCCGCATCGCCTTGATGCGCACGCGCATCTCACCCAACTCGGTCTCCCACAAGGCGCGCAACTCGGGGTTGCCCAGCACGCCCGCCACAATGGCGCCGCCATGCGTGGGTGGGTTGCTGTAGTTGGTGCGGATCACGATCTTGAGCTGGCTGAGCACCCGCGCGGCGTCGTCCTTCGTGGCGCACAGCACGCTTAAAGCGCCGACACGTTCGCCATACAGGCTGAAGCTCTTGGAAAAAGAGGTGGAGACAAAAAAGTCCAGCCCGGCGGCGACAAACTTGCCAATCACCGCACCATCTTCGGCAATGCCATAACCAAAACCCTGGTAGGCCATGTCGAGGAATGGGGTCAGGGTCTTGGCCTTGACCACGGCAATCACCTCGTCCCACTGCGTCGGCGTGATGTCGTAACCCGTGGGGTTGTGGCAGCAGGCGTGCAGCACCACCACGGTGCCAGCGGGGGCAGCGTTCAGGTCGGCCAGCATGCCGGCAAAGTCGATGTCGCGCGTGGCGGCGTCGTAATAACGGTAACTTTCCACCACAAAACCGGCGTTGGTGAACAGCGCGCGGTGGTTTTCCCAGCTGGGGTCAGAAATCAGTACCTTGGTAGCGGGGTTGAGCCGCTTCAAAAAGTCGGCCCCCACCTTGAGGCCGCCAGTGCCACCCAAACCCTGCACCGTGGCGATGCGGCCGGACTTGACTGGCTCGCTCTCGGCACCAAACACCAGGTTTTTGACCGCCGCGTCGTAGGCGGCAATGCCGTCGATGGGCAGGTAACCGCGCGCGGTGGGCTTGTCCATCATGGTTTTTTCGAACGCCTGCACACATTGCAGCAGCGGCAGCTTGCCGCTGTCGTCAAAGTACACGCCCACACCCAGATTCACCTTGTTGGGGTTGGTGTCGGCGTTGTATTGCTCGTTCAAACCCAGAATCGGGTCGCGCGGGGCCATTTCGACGGCGGAAAAGAGTGACATACGGGAGTCCTGTTGGAGTGGGTAAATGGAAGATGGGGGTCGCATCGAGCGCAATGGCACGGATTTTACCGATTGCGTGAGTTGACCTCGCGCGACGTGAAGCGAAACTGGCAATGCGCTGCGTCTGGCTCACGAACAGGTCTCTGGCTGGGGATACTGCCGCCTGCATGTCGCTTGCCGAGTGGCTGCGCCACCACACCGAGGCCAGGGCGTAGCCGCCACGACGACCCTTTTCATTGAGGGCTTGGGCGCTACTCTAGTCGTTGGCCAGGCTGAGCTCGGCGCGCGGACGCCATTTGGCTTCAGGCGGCACGGCCTTGGCGGCACCCAGAAACAGGCGCGACAGCGGCAGCTTCAGGCTGGCCAGATAGTCGCGCACCACCACCCCACGCTGCACCGCCAGCGCTTGCATGGCCGACTCGGATGCGCCCAGGTTGGCCAGCAGCAGCGCCTCCATCTCGGGGGCGGGCAGGTCTTTAGCTAGGCCGATCAGGTTGCGCGGCTTGGCAAAGTCGGCGTGTTTGTAGACGGCTTTTAGCAAGTCGGTGCGCTCAGCTTCGGTCACTAGGGTGGGGCTTTCAGTACCTTTGGGCAGGCGGCTGCGTTTTTCGGCCAGCAGCAGGGCATTGAGCTGCTCGCGGCGAAAGGCGTCGGCTTCCAGCGTCAGGCTGGCGGTGCCGGTCACCGTCATCTTGAGTGCCGG
>NZ_JAGPBB010000156.1 GCF_018063565.1 Rhodoferax sp. | reverse complement strand
GGTTGGTCTCGCTGCGGTCGGCAAAAATCTTGCGCGCAAACACCTCTTGCATGAACTTGCCGTCGCATTCGCCACTGACGGTGACAAACACCAGCACCACGTCCTGCATGGTCAGCGGGATCGATTTACGCAAAATCGTCTTGAGTGTCTCCTGGTCGTGCTGCATGCCCAACTCCTGCAGCAGCATTTTCATGATCGCCCCATGGCCAGGGTAGCGCACAGTTTTGTAGTCCAGGGTTTGCACCTTGCCCTTGAGCGTGTCGCACAGGGTGCCCAACCCGCCCGAGGTGTTGAAAGCCTCGTACTCGGTGCCATCCAGGCTGAAATGCTCCAGTCCTTCCAGGGGCAGGACCTCGATGATCTCGCCATTGCGGATCGCTTCGCAGGGGTGGCAATACTCGTTGATCAGACCGTCCACACTCCAGGTCAGGTTGTACTTGAGCGAATTGGTCGGGAACGCTGGCAGTGCCCCAACGCGCATTTTCACCTCGTTGAGGTAGCTGAACTTCTGGCTCAGATGGTGCGCCACAATGCCAATAAAACCAGGTGCCAGACCACATTGCGGCATGAAAGCGGTCTTGGCCCCTGCGGCTAACGCCATGATGCCGCGGGTGGCCGCCACGTCTTCAGTCAGATCGAAGTAATGGCATCCGGCGGCCTTGGCCTGGGACGCCACCGTGAGCGCCAGGTGATAGGGCAAGGCGTTGATGACCGCATCAAAACCCGCCATGCAGGCGCGCAGTTCGGCCGCGTCAGAGGTGTCAATCAGCGCGGTTTCAAGCTTCAGGTGCGCCAGCGCCTTGAGCGCCACCACACTGCAATCCACCACCTTCACCTGGTAATCACCGCTCTGCGAAAGCAGACTGGCAATGGTTTGGCCAATATGGCCGGCACCCATCAAAACGACTCGCATACACGTCTCCTCGGTTCCAATATGTTGAACTGAGTCTACGCCCAACTCTTGACGAAAGCATCACTACAAAAGACAAAATGCCAGTTTTTCACGACATAATGACATAACATTTGTCGTATCGCCATTAACCCTGCATCTTCCTCTTCTTTCAACTTGAACAAGCCTGCTGTACGACGCGACACACTGGACCGTGAACTGCTCGCACTGTTGCAAACCAACGCGCGCGCCTCGGCGGCCGAGCTGGCGCGCACCCTGGGAACGGCGCGCACCACCGTGTTGGCACGTCTGAGCCGGCTGGAGCGTGATGGCATCATCGCCGGATACACCGTGCGGCTGGCGCAGGACATGCTTGACCAGGGCCTGCAGGCATTTGTCGGGCTGACGGTTCAACCCAAGGCCGGACGCGCCATAGAAGCGCGTCTGGAGCGCATGCCCGAAGCGCGCCAGTTGTGTGCCGTCAGCGGTGAGTTTGATTACGTCTTGCTGCTGCACGCCGACTCCGCCGTGCGCCTGAATGCCCTGCTGGACGAAATCCGCAATCTGGAAGGCGTCGTCAAAACCACCACATCCGTGGCGCTGGCCTGGAAAATCGAGCGCGCCTGAATGTGCCAGCACCCACCCAACCCACCTTCGCAAGCAAACCTTATGAACCCCAACCTCAGCCTGATTGGCGCACCCACCGACATTGGCGCGGGCAGCCGTGGTGCCAGCATGGGACCCGAAGCCCTGCGCGTGGCCAATATGGTGGCCGTACTTGAACAACTCGGGCTGCAGGTGCAGGACCGGGGAAACCTGACCGGCCCCCACAACCCATGGCTGCCCGCAGTGAATGGTTACCGCCATCTCGATGAGGTCGTGGCCTGGAATACCGCCGTGCATGACGCCGTGCTGGCGGAACTGCAGCAGCAGCGGCTACCAGTCCTGCTGGGCGGCGACCACTGCCTTGGCCTGGGTTCGATCAGCGCGGTGGCGCGCCACTGCCGGGACACCGGCAGGAAGCTGCGCGTCTTGTGGCTGGACGCCCATGCCGACTTCAATACCAATACCCTGACCCCAAGCGGCAACATCCATGGCATGCCAGTCGCCTGTCTGTGCGGTTATGGCCCTGCCGAATTGACGGGGATTGGTGGCCAGACACCGGCCATCAACCCCAAATGGATTCGCCAGATTGGCATACGCAGCGTTGACGCCGGCGAAAAACGGCTGGTGCACCAAGCCGGGCTCGAGGTGTTCGACATGCGCTACATCGACGAAATGGGGATGCGCGCCACCATGGAACTGGCGCTGGCGCTGGTGGACGGCAATACCCACCTGCACGTCAGTTTTGACGTGGACTTTCTGGACCCCGACATCGCGCCCGGTGTTGGCACCACCGTGCGTGGAGGCCCCACTTACCGCGAGGCACAACTGTGCATGGAAATGATCGCCGACACCGGCCGCCTCGCCTCGCTGGACGTGATGGAGCTTAACCCGGCGTTTGACGAGCGAAATCGCACCGCCGAAGTCGCGGTGGACCTGATCGGGTCACTGTTTGGCAAGAGCACCCTGATGCGTCAAACCTGAACCAGGCGCCGCGTCAAGCCCCGACGAGCCGCCCTGTTGGGTCCGAGCGGGTCATTCCTGTTTGGGTTTTTTCTCGCCGTTGGGTGTAAAAAACAGCATCAACCCGACCACGATCAGGATCACTGGCCACCAGGTACTTAAAAGCTCGGCCAGACTCAGGTTGATCACACCCAGATTACTCAGCAAAAAAAACGTACCCACCAGCACCAGCACAATCGCTGCAACGTTACCTTTCATGGCGCACCTTTCATTAGTGTCATGCAGGGTAACGCTCAGTGCCACCATTGGCAACAACTTCACGCTGTCATCGGGCCCATCGAGCGCCCGGGACACCGGAGAAATATCGCCCACCTGCATTGACTTAAATCATAGTTCAGCCAACACGCCACTTGTACGATTTGCAGTGGACTGCGAATCGCCACAGTGATGGCGCAGTGATTGGTAGAAAGATAACGGACACTCCATGAAAAAATCCTTCAGCAGCCTGGTCGGTCTGGGCTTGTTGGCACTGTCGCTCTGGGCACAGGCCAGCCAAGCACCGCCTGCCTCATCGGTTAACGCATCGGTAGCGACCGCGGCCAAACCAGCGTCCAAGTCCACCACTGACCACAGCCTGCTGGAGGCCCTGAAAGGGCCATTCAAAACCGGCCCCGAAGTAACCAAGGCCTGCCTGAGCTGCCACAACATGGCGGGTCACCAGGTCATGAAAAGCATCCACTGGACCTGGGAGGCGGTCAACCCCACCACCAACAAAACCCTGGGCAAAAAATGGGCGGCCAACAACTTTTGCGGCTCGCCGCTCTCCAACGAGCCGCGCTGTACCAGTTGTCACGCCGGCTATGGCTGGAAGGACAAGAGTTTTGACTTCAAAGACCAGGGCAACGTCGACTGCCTGGTCTGCCACGACAACACCGGCACCTACAAGAAGTTTGGCACCGATGCCGGACACCCCCTGTACGCCGACCGGGAGTTTGAGCCGCAGGAAGGACCACCGGGCAAAAAACTCTTCAAGGCACCTGACCTGACCAAGATCGCCCAGCATGTAGGCAAACCGGGGCGCGAAAACTGCGGCGCCTGCCACTTCAGCGGTGGTGGCGGCGACGCCGTCAAGCATGGCGACCTCGATTCGTCGCTCAAGAGTCCGTCACGCGATCTCGACGTGCACATGGCCAAGGATGGCGCCAACATGGTCTGCGCCGACTGCCACACCTTCAACGCGCACCAGCCCTCGGGCAGCCGCTACGCCGTCACCGCCAAGGACAAGCATGGCTTTGACCTGCCCAAGGACGACCACAACCGCGCCACCTGCGAGTCTTGCCACAGCCAGGCTCCGCACAAAGAGGCAAAACTCAACAACCATGCCAACAAGGTGGCGTGTCAGACCTGTCACATCCCCGAGTTTGCGCGTGGCGGCATTGCGACCAAAATGCTGTGGGACTGGTCGACCGTGGGCAAGCGCGACGCCGAAGGCAAGCCGCTGTTCATCAAGGACGACCACGGGCACCTGAAATACTCGGCCGCCAAGGGCGATTTCAAGTACGGCGAGAACGTGCGCCCCGAGTACAAATGGTACAACGGCGTCGTCAATCAGGTCACCATCACCGACAAGATCGACGACAGCAAGATTCTTGAGCTCAACCGCGTCGAAGGCTCGGCCCAGGACCCCAACGCGCGTATCTGGCCGTTCAAGGTCATGCACGGCAAGCAGCCCTACGACACGGTCAACAAAACCCTGGTGGTCAACCACGTCTGGGGTGACGACGACACTGCCTTGTGGAAACACTACGACTACGAAAAGTCGATCAAGGCCGGCATGGACTACGCCGGTCTGCCCTATAGCGGCAAGTTTGGCTTTATCGAGACCCGCATGAACTGGTTCACCACCCACATGGTGGCGCCGAAAGAAAAGGCCGTACCGTGTCACCAGTGCCATACCCGTGCCGAAGATGGTCGCCTGGCTGCCATCACCGACATTTACATGCCCGGGCGTGACCGCAACGGCTGGGTCGACCTGCTCGGAGGTCTGGCAATCGCCGGATCGATTGGCGCGGGCGCTGTCCACGGCCTGGTCCGCATCATCACCCGTCGTCGCAAGGGAGCCGCCAAATGAACGCCGCACGTATTTACATCTACAAACGTTACGAACGATTCTGGCACTGGTCTCAGGCGCTGCTGGTCATCATCATGAT
>NZ_JAGPBB010000083.1 GCF_018063565.1 Rhodoferax sp. | reverse complement strand
TATCCGGAACTCACAATGGCCACCCCAAAACAGATGGCCCCACCGAACTGCAAGCCGCTTCGGGCTACGCCCTTCGCGCCTTGCAGTTCGGTCAATAACTTACACCACTACCTGGGACATTACCGCACTGGCTAAAACCCGTGTTGCCTTGGCTTACCGCCAGCGCCAGCGCAGGGGTTGGATTTGGTACCGCCGGATTTCAATCAACCTATTTTGGCGTGAGTTCCGAAGACAGTCATCTTTTTCCAAGCCTGGCGGGGCGAAGCTATGAACCTGGTGGCGGGCTGACAGATATTCGTTTGTTGCTGGGCGGTCTGGTTCACCTATCGCAAAGCTGGCACGTGGTGGTGGGTGCACGCTGGCAAAGGCTGGTTGGTGGCGCAGCAGACAGCCCACTGGTGCGCGTGCGTGGCAACGCAACGCAATGGATGCTGGGCTCTGGCCTGGTCTATACGTGGCGTTAGTTGAACATGGTGGTCTGATGGCATGCCAACGGCCCCTTTGTTCTGGGTCGCAGCCCGAGAAGAATGTCGACTAAGCCCTTAAAACCTCCGAAATTCAAATCGACGACCGCGCGTAGCACCGCTAATACGCCGGCTTGAGCTCAAGTTTCTATCCGTACTATTTCTGCTCCGAATCATCACGTTGAGATTGATCGCTGGGGTCATTGCATTCCAAAGGCTTGCCAAAGAGCCGTGAGTAAGCTCGCTGTACGCCACTCAACGGATAGACCATCACCAGCAAGGCACACAAGGAAATGCTGATGAGCACCGCCATGTTGGCTGTGTCCCTGATCACTTCACCACCAACGATGCCGTACTGCAATGGCACCACAGCCAGAACAGCCGCAGCCAGCCCCTTTGGCGCCATCATCGAACTGATCGCCGCATCGCGCAGCCCAAACTCTTGGCCCCTGTAAACAAAGCGAGACAACGCCACGCGGGCACCGAATACGATCACAATCATGACGAACGTGATCATGGCGATGCTGATTGTTTGAAACTTTATAGATATACCAAGAAATACGAAGAAAAATGTCTTAAGCAAAAAAACTGCTTCAGCATAAAAACTCAAATCCATTTGTGTGAGGGGTGTGATTTCTTGTTTGGTGAATGCTTTTATTCTTTTTATATCCAATTTATCGTAGTTATTCAATGCAATGCCCATCGCCAGTGCTGCGATTGCACCTGAAAATCCAAGCGTCTCAGTTACACCATAAACAATAAATACAAAGGCCAAAGTTGATGAAATGGTATTCGGAAAACCTCGAACTTTACTCAATACCAGCAGCCATGCAATGCCGCCGACCACGCCGATGATCACAGCAAATATCAACGAGGCCAAGATGCTGCCAATGAGTTTCCCGGGTTCGACGCCACCTTGCGCTGCGACCTGAAGCAAGGAGAACACTCCGACGATACAAATAACATCAGTCAACGCCGATTCCAGAATGAGCACGGAAGAAGCCTTTTCACTCAGCCTCAGCGACCCAATCATCGGGATCACGACAGCCGATGAGGTGCCAGCCAATATGATTCCCAGCAGACCACTGGCTATCCAGTTGAGGTCAAGAACAAAGTGCCCGAACGTAATGACGATCAATGCCGTCAACGCCAAACATGCAAACGTGAGCTTTCCTGTGGTGCTCATCGAGCTTCCCAGCATTTGAAGGTCTAATGAGGTGCCACTTTCAAACAGGATAACCACCAATGCAATTGTTGCTACGATAAACCCGACCTTACCAAAATGTTCAGGCAAGACGATTCCAAGTAATGGACCCATCATAATTCCAAAAAACATCAATATTAGAACATCAGGAATATTAGTTTTTCGGAATTGCAGAGATAAAAAATGTGAAAAGAATACGAGCAATCCGATTGAGAGTATTTGTGTTTCCATATTTAATTTATATCTATTGAAATGAAAATATGTAGGCTCAATGCGGGAAAGAATTGATGACAAGATTTAATGAATTGGCGCACATTGCACCGGAATCGGCTGCGTAACCTGCAAATGCACATCGCGCTGCGGAAACGGAATGCTCAGCCCGGCCTTGGTCAGTGCCGCCTCGATGGCCAGTCGCAAATCACTTTCGATCTCGGGGCCGGTGCGAGGGCGGCTGTGTGCAATCCAGAAATTCAGGCGAAACAGCAGGCCGTCGGCTGCAAAGTCTTCAAGCAAGACTACTGCCGCGGGCTCTGAAAACACCATCGGATGTTCTTGAGCGCACTGTTGTATCAGCGCAATCGTCAACGCGGTGTCGGACCCGTAGGCAACACCCACGGTGATCGAGCGGCGCAGCGCTGGCTCGCCAAAACTCCAACTGCTCACCTGTTGCTCCAGCAAGAACGAATTCGGCACTATCGACATCACGCCGTCAAAGCCGCGCACGGTGCTGGCGCGCAAGTCCACGGCAGTCACCGTGCCGCTGATGCCGCCGATGGTGACCACATCGCCCACCCGCACCTTGCGCTCAAACAAAATGATGGCGCCGCTGATCAGGTTCTTGATCACGTTTTGTGCGCCAAAACCAAAGCCGATCGCCAGCGCACCGCCCAAAAATGCAAACAAGGTCAGGGGCACGCGTGCCATGCGCAGCACAACCAAAAACACCACGATGACCAGCAGCGACATCACCCAGCGGTCAAGCACCCGTGCTAGTGCCTCGGACATGCCGGCACGTTGCACCAGCGCACGGGTCAACATGCGCGCCATGTTGCTGACCGCCCAGTAACCCAGCACGAATAGCACCACAACGCCGATGCTCTTGCCCACCGTCACACCATAATCCACCGTCACCGTTTGCCCATTGACCTGAGAGGACTCCGTAGCGCTGAACAGCTCAAACTGCCACATGCGTGTCAATCCTTGCGACACCACAGCACCCGCGTGGCCCACCCATCCGGCCAGACCCTGCTGTTGCGCCGACAGGTTCAAATCCTCGCGTGAGCGGGTCAACAACACGCGCAATCGCGCCAGTTGCTCGCGTTTTTGCTCATGCAGGTCGATCAGCTCACTCAGATCGGAGAGCAACTTGCTTTGCTTCGGGTCGCTCACGGCGCTGCCGATCTGGCGCGACGTGTACGACCGCTGTTCGGCCAGCAGCAGATCGCGCTGGTCTTCTTCTGCGCGCAAACGACTTGTGATCTGGGACAGCGCTGTATCGAGCACTTGCCCCATCTGTGCGGTTTGAGCAGGATCGGCCGTCGCATCTAGCGCCTGCTGTCGATACTCCCACGCTTGTAGCTTTCCGCGGGCCAAAACACGCAGCTCCAGCAGCGCCCGCACCCGTGCCTGAAAAGCCTGCGTCTGTAACGGGTAAGCTTCTCGCAGTCGTCCGGATTCGAGCCGAGTTAGGGTCTGTGTCGCTTGAAGTCGGCGGGTCTCCCAACGGCCAGTGGCCGCTTCCGACTGCTCACGAATCATCGCCAGATCTTGTTGACTGAGATGCTGGTGCGGCCTTACCCGTTCTATCTCCTGATCCATCCGTGACAGTGGCTCGTTCCAGGCGTCACGGCCAGAGCGGGCACTAGCTCGGGCCTGCACGGACTGCGCCACCTGCAACTCAGCCTGAATCTGCCCCAATCGGGCTAGTTCCAACGTGACGGTCAACGTCGCATCTACGGCATTGGAAGACGCGCGCGCAGCACGTTCTTGACGCAATCGAAGCGTCTCCCCCGCTTTCTTGAGTTGCGCCAGGGCCTGCACCACTTCTTCCTCTTGCAACGCCAGGGCATTGCCGAGCGTGCGCTGCTGGGCAGCACCATGGTCGCGCAAGTCACGCAACGCATCCACGTCGAGCATCGAAAACGGTGCTGTTTTACCGGCAGTTGCCAGCGCTGGCATATCGACGCCCGCAGCACCTTGCCCGGGTTCCGACTTGCGCTGCTGAATAAAGCTGCCTAGCTGCTCGATCAAACGCGCAGCATTGCGGCGCAATTCGTCATAGCTTGGATCCTGGAGCTCACGCCACTGTTCATAAGACTGTTCCAAACTGCTCAGGCGCTGGGGCCAGTCTTCAGTGGGGACCTCAGGCGCGCTGGCTACTGCTGCTGCACTGGTTGAACCACCCAAAAAACGTGGCAGTCCGGGCACTTGGCCTGAAGCATTTACTACCAAGGCCGCCGCGACTATAAATAGAGTTACACGCGCGATATTCATCATCTCGTCAAGTGGGTTTTGAGATTTATCTTCCAATCGCGAATGCGACACCAATACCTAGCGCTTGCAGACAGTTGCGGAGGAGAAACCCTTACGCGCCGGGTTCCCGCAGAAAGATTTCTACCCGTCGATTCCTAGCCCGGCTTGCATCGCTTTCGTTGTCCAGGAGTGGCTCGCGCGAACCTCGACCCGCAATTTCCATCTGGTATTCAGACACACCCCGACTGGACAAATAGTCCCGCACCGTCTTAGCACGCGTTAGGGATAGGGGGTCGTTGATCGCATCGCTGCCAGTGCTGTCGGTGTGGCCAACAATCAGGACGCGCACTGAGCTGTCCAGCCCTTGGGAGAACTGATCAAGGACTGGGCGTAACGACGGTTGTAGGTCAGCACGTCCTACTGCAAATGAAAGATCGCTTGGCACGTTCACTCTTAGTTGGTTATCGGTGGTACGTGAGACCTCGATGCCTGAGCCGGCAGTGGCTTTCTCCATTGCCAACTGGCGTTCCTGCATGCGCTTGGACCACAGATTTCCAACCACTGCACCGATCGTTCCGCCAATTAGGGCTCCAGTACCGGCGCGTCCTCCTGTGGCGCTACTTATGGCTGCTCCAGCCACAACACCCACCGCGGTGCCGGTTACAGTGCCTTTTTGGCGCTCACTCAGTTCGGCGCAGCCAACTAAACCGACCACGACGACAGGTAGCAACCATGGTGTAGTGCGTTTAAGAAAATTCTCGGATAGGTACATAGGTTTCTCCATAAAAAATTACTACGGTGATCAGACTCACGGCCGCCCCAGATAAACATACAGCGTGCGGTTTCCACCCTGTGCCAACCCCAGTGCCAAAAACGCCGGCCCCAGCGCGGTAGATGCCCCTAAAAACAGTGCAGAGCCCGTCCGTTGCAAGCTGGCCTGGGTGCTGCCCACCGGGTCATCAATGCGCGCCACCTCCAGCGACACGCCAGCAAACAAGCCGTTGCCAAAAGGCTGAGGCAAAGGCAGCAACCGCCGGTAGTAGGTCGCAGCACCCTGCCACACCTCGCGCCCCAGAAACTGCCCCGGCTGGTAGCCTGACAGGTTGAACAGTCCACCCACACCGACCACATCGGCCAAACTATCGGTGCCGGCGTTGATGCGGGTCCAGCGCGTCGACAAACGCAGGGTGTGGTCCCCACGGGTGAATGCGGTCACCCCATCGACACCCCAGCGCTGGTAACGCGAGCCATCCGATGACGGCGCATGCGCGGAGAAAGCCTCCACGCTCAAGGCGCTGCCGCTGCGCGGAAAATCCGGATCGTCAAGTTGGTCATACAGGCCACGCAGTCGCCAGCCCTGCAGCCGTGTCTGGCTGGGTGCGATCTGCGTCAGACCCACATTGGGCGAAACCGTCAAATCTGATTGCAACCAGGCCAGGCGCACATCGCCCAAACGTCCCTGCAAGCCCACCCCCAGTTCGAAGTCCGCGCGGCGCAACGAAAACTCACCTACCGCCTCATCACCCAGGTACACCGTGCGGGGCTCTTGTGAGATCTGCAGCCGCGGCTGCACATAGGCCGCACTGCCCACCCCCAAGGGCTGAAACCACTCCGTGCTGACACTGCGCGTCTTGCCCAGACGCACCACGCTGAGCCACTCCGCACCCCAAGTGTTCATCCAGCGTTTGCTCAGTGCTGCTTGCAACACAAAGTCGCTATGGCCGCTTGTGTCGGTGATACCCGAGAAGCCCAGTTGTAAGTAATTGGGGCCGACGCTGCTTTCTTGTGGGTCGATCTGGAGCTGGTAGCCGCTGGTTGCCGGGCGCAGGGCATAACCGATCAGAGAAAAGTCGCCGCTACCCGTCCATTGCCGAATCTTGCGGTGCAAGCCAGCCACGTCGACCTCGGCCGGACCACCATTTGAGGCACTGCTGGGCAATGAGAAATAGGCCGGGTCAACATAACGCGTTTCACCCACTGCCAAGCTGGCCACCAAGGGCGCGCGGGGCCGGCGCTCCGCCCGCGCGGCCTGCCAATGTGCATAGTCAGTTTCGCTCAGGGCCAGAGTTTTTAGCGCCGCCGAGGCCTTCAGTGCCGCGGCCTCGCCAGCAGGTATCCCCTTTGTGCCACTGGCAAAGTCCAAGGGGCTGATGTCGGAGAGTTCCGGTGTGATCAGGATGTCATGCGGCGTCAAGGCTGCCATCGACGCGCGGATGTTCTGCTCCATCTGGATGCTGATCACCTGAAGCGCCACACTGAACACGCCAGAGATTTCATCGGATTTCAGCAACGGTGTGCCCACATTGACCGCAATCACGGTGTCGGCACACAGTGCGCGCACCGACTCCACGGGCAAGTTCTGAGTCAGACCACCATCCACCAACTGCGCAGCACCCTGGCGCACCGGCGCAAAGGCGCCCGGCACGGCCATGCTTGCCCGTACCGTGTCGACCAGACTGCCGCTTGGTGGCAGCACGCGGGCACCCGTGACCAAGTCGGTGGTGACCGCCCGAAACGGGATCGGCAATTGGTCAAATGACGCCCAGTCGGTGGAACTGCCCAGAAACTCGTGCAGAAACAGTGAGATTTTCTGTCCCGCCAACACGCCAGGGCCGGCTTTGAGTCCCTGGGCATCGACACCGAGCGTCACCCCAATGGGCTCGGCACCGGCGCGGGCTTTGCGCCGCAGCGGCACTTCGGTGCGTGAGGGTTTGTCATCAAAAATGTCGGTTTCCCAATCGGCCTGGTTCAGGCGCGACTCGATCACCTGCGGCGACCAGCCCAGGGCATAGGCCGCACCAACGGCCGAGCCAGCACTGGTGCCCACCACACAGTCCACCGGCACACGCAGTTCTTCGAGCACTTTGAGCACACCGACATGGGAAAAGCCTCGCGCGCCACCCCCTGAGAGGGCTAGCCCGATCTGTGGCCGGGGTGCTGCCAGTACCGCGCTGCACAGCGCACCACACAGCAGGCCAAACAGGACGCGCTGTGGCCGCAAAGACCTCATCATTCTGATGGCGTCAATCCGCGGCGGTTCAAAGGGTGATCAATAGGGGCGTTTAAACAAAATCCCTCGGACCCTCTCGTACTCACGCTCCGTGATGGCGCCCTCGTTCAAGGCGCGTTGCAGGTCGGTTAATTCCTGCCCCTTGGAGATGCTGGTGGATTCCTGTACTGTGACATTGGTTCGGCTACTGCTGCAGCCACTCATCACCAAGGTGCCAAAGACCAGTGCGGCGCAGCAAACAATCAGTTTCTTCATGGGCCATTCCTTTACTTGACGTTGTTGATGAGCCGTGCGCGTTGCTGGTCGTACTCTGCGGCGCTGAGCGCGCCGCTGGTGTGCGCTTTTTTGAGATCAATGAGTTGTTGGCCGATGGTGATGTCCAGCGGTGCGCGAACCACCTTGTTGCTGCTGCATGCAGCAACACCAAGCACCAAAACGGCAACGGGCAATAGTTTTTTCGACATGAGTTTCTCCTGGGAACACTGCGGTACAGGCAATTCAAGCCCTGTTGCGCGAGTGTGCTTTGACAAGACGCCGAAATCGGCAGCTATGCCCAAATTGGGCGTGCCGATAAATATTTATGATTGATTCATCCACGAAGGAAACGAGTCGTTGCACTCGCAACAGTGCCGGGCACAGACGTGATCCCCGTCGAAGACAGCTTCGCTTGCTGAAATGTCTAGGGCGCAGGCGACCCACTCTGTCTTTCCAGAAACTCAGATTTGGGTAGGAAGGGTTCCCAGCCAAAGCGATCAAGGTCAGCGTGGATTCCCATTTTGAGCAGCGTGAGTTCCAGAGGCCACTCCAGTGGGCTTAAATGTCCACTTTCCCCGGATATGAATTGCCGGTCTTCAACCTTCCTGCACTTGTCATGTACAACACCGCCACTCTGGCACCAAGGCCATCGAAGAACTTCCAACAGATAGCGGAGCTGGGTAAGCTAAAGAATTTCGAGACTGCTTTCGACGCAGCGTTCAGCACCGTGTTCTTTGCGACCAACCGCTTCCTGATTGAACACATGCTCCGATTCGGGCGACTGCTGGCAAAAAACGATTACGAAGCGTTGATGATCATTGGGGTACTGGCGCATCAAGGAGTTGCCCATCTGATGCCGCCGGGATCTCTGCCCAGTGCCATCCTTTCAGCGCGGGGTCGGGCAGTTGAAGATGAGAACCAGATCAAACCTCTGCGCATTCGCGACATTACCAGCATCACAGGTGTCCCACGTGAAACCACCCGGCGCAAGCTAGCTCAGTTGGAGGTGCAGCATTTTGTTCGCAAAGTTCCGGCGGGATGGATAGCGAGCACAGATCGGATTGAACCCGAGTTGCGCGACTTCACGCGCGAGAGCGTGACGAGACTTATTGCCGTGGCCGACGAGATCATGACAGCCTTGCGCGATGCAGATGCGCGCGCCACTGCGGGTGGGACGATAAAGTCGCCTCGCTGAAACGACGGATCCGTCGGCACCAACCAATGCGCTGGGCAATTTACAGCAATGCGAATGCCGCCATGGCAATCAGCGTCGGCACCACGGCCCCTGCCAGCAGCTCTGTTGCACCAATCGACTCATCCTCAAAGCCCCGTCTTAACAGGGCTATGCCGGCTGGGTTTGGCGCGTTGGCGATCATCGTGAGTCCACCACCAGCCACCGCACCCGCCATCAGGCTGTACTTCGCTGGTTCCGATATACCCTCTATGAGCGAGCCCAAATAGGTTAACGCTGCGTTGTCGGTGAACGCGGTCATCAAAGTCGCCCCGACGAACAAAACCTGTGGACTCATTCCCGACACAATTGGCTGAAGCCACCATTGCTGCATGCCACCCAGCACCACCAGCCCGGCCAAAAAGAATGCCACCAGCAACGCCTCTTTGAGGATGAGGGGGTCCTGATGGCGTTCATACGCCTGCGTAACACCGAGAAACATGAGAAAAATTCCTAAGAAGGCAACCGGATGATGGGCAAGCACGACCACTGCGGCCAAAAATGTGACGTGCACCAGGACCAGTGCTAAGGGCACAGGCTCGTGCTCCATTGCACTTGATTTAACAGGAATATCGAGCAAGTGTTCGCGCAAGAGATACACAGCGAAAGTCGCATTCAACAACACCGCGATACTTGCCTTCCAACCAAACGTGGCCAACATGTAAGCAGAATCCCAATTCCAAGTTGCTGCCACCATTAGAACCGGAGGGGCTGCAAACGAGGTCATGGTGCCTCCAATTGAAACATTGACAAAAAGTACGCCCAGCCCAAGATACTTTAGTCGCTCCGGCACACCGGCTCGAAAAACTTGCGGGGCCAACATCAGCGCCGCGATCGTCATTGCTGCAGGTTCTGTGATGGCCGATCCCAGCAGCGGCACAGCAGCCAGCCCAAGCCAAGCAATTGCCACCGCATTTCTAACCGGTAACTGCTGAGCAATCAAAGTGATGCCTTGCGTCACGAGTTGCAAAATCGGTCTGGAAGCGGCGATCACCATCACCACAAACACGAACAGTGGTTCGGTATATTGGCGTGACTCAACGTACGCCAAAGCTTTGTCACCACCAGTGACTATCGCCATCATCAACACCAGCACGATGGCCCAAAACCCAAAAACCACCTCGACCTCACCCAATAAATGGAATAGGCCTGCGTGACGCGGGAATCGGTGGCTTAAGTGTTCAATGTGCTTTGCAGAAAACGTGTGCAGCAATGCGACTGCAAATAGGATCGCAGCAATCAAGTCAATAGGCAGTTGTTGCATTTTTGAGAATCCGGGTTGAAAAGTCGGCACATCTAACACGCAATCATCGGACAGCAAGAATGCTCTTTCTGTGTAGGCGCCCAAAATGGGTTAGATCTTCCGCCAACGTGATCGCCTCATGAGAGCATTCAGTGAGTTTGCATTCAGCAGCGGATGATTAGGAAGTTCATGAGTAAATACTGCTTGCCAGATTCGCCATTCAACACTGCGGCGATGCGATTGCTCGCGCTCGGAGCGACTGCCGCCGATATTCAGCCGCGCCACGACAGGGACAGCTATCGGTTCGGCAATGCCAATGGTTGTCATCTTTACACCAAGGATCAGTCACACCTACATACTCCTGAAGGTGCTGGTAGGTTGAACGGGATCACCCGGGATGTATTGAACTGTGCGATGTTCGGTGGCTATGTCGACTTCGGCCGCAGTGCAGCGTCAGGTGCTGCACGAGGCATCATCTCCAATGGAGCCCGAAACAATGCCGATCGCGATTACTCCCACCATACTGACCACCTTATTCACGCACAGGTGATGCTACATGCCTAACCAACAACGAACAATGGATGCCAAGTGGAGCGGGCAATTCACCACCGGCCTGGGCGCAGTGTTATCTTTGGTAACGTTGGCGATGACTGGTTGCAGCAAGAATGTTCCGGAATCTGCGCCCACGCCGGTGGTTCGACCGGCAATAATTCAGGAAGTTGGCGCGACTGACTCGAGTGCAAGTTCGCGGTTTCCAGGGCGGCTGCGCGCGGCCAAGCGCGCCGAATTGTCCTTCAATGTGCCTGGCTTCGTCGCCGAGTTCAACTTGAGCGAAGGCACTCGGGTGCAAGCCGGGCAGGTGGTGGCGCGGCTCGATGATGCCGTTTTCAAAGCCCGTGTAAATGCAACACAAGCGGAGTTCGACCGCGCCAAAATTGACCTGGAGCGTTATCAACGTCTGTGGGAAACAGAGCAGGCGGTGGCGCGCTCAGAAGTCGATGACCGGCGCAGCAGGCTGGAGGTGGCGCGCACCAACCTCGCAGCAGCCCAACAAGACCTGGCCGACACACGTATCAAGGCCCCGTTTTCCGGGGTCGTCACGCGCCGACGGCTAGAAACCTTTGCCAATGTGCAAGCAAAACAGGCCATCGCTGAATTGCAAGACCTCAGTTCGCTGGAGGTAGTGATCCATGTCCCGCAGCGACTGCTGCGCAACCAGGGTTCGCAGTCCACAGCCATGGCATTTTTCGAGGAGCACGAAGACCAGCCCGTGCCCGTAACACTCAAGTCGTACGCCACAGAGGCCGACCCGCAGACACAGACATATGAGATCGTACTGACGCTTAAATCACGACCACCCGGACTGACGTTGCTGCCCGGCATGTCCGTGACGGTTTTGCCATTTTCTGGCAAATCTAACTCAGTGAGCCCGGCCTTGTCGATTCCGCTGACCGCCATTGCTACCGATGCCACGGGAGACAAGTTTGTCTGGGTGGTGGGCAATGGTGGGCAAGTGGCACGCGCTAACGTGGTGCTCGGAGCAGTGCGGGGGGGGCAGATTGCTGTGGTCTCGGGTCTGAATGCTAAGCAACGCATCGTCACCGCCGGTGTCAGCGCGTTGCGCGAGGGCATGCAGGTTCGCCCGCTAGATGTTCGGTAGTGCGCGGTGATAGGAATTTGCCGTGAATATTGCTGAATACACACTCCGCAAGTCGGTGATCGCTTGGGTGGCGACCGTGCTGGTGCTGCTGGGCGGCTACATGTCCTATGAGCGATTGGGTCGCTTTGAGGATCCCGAGTTCGTGATCCGCCAGGCGGTCGTGGTCACATCCTACCCCGGCGCATCGCCGGCACAAGTGGCCGAAGAGGTGACAGACCTCATTGAAGGCGCTGTACAGCAGATGCAGGAGGTGAAATCGGTCACTTCAGTTTCTCGTACAGGTGAATCCTTGGTCAAGGTCGAGGCCAAACTCGCCTTTGCAGGCAGCCAGGCTGATCTTGACCAGGTCTGGAACAAGCTACGCAGCAAGATCGCCGATGTCTCCCGTGCGCTGCCGCCGGGAGCGGCTCAGCCGGTGGTGAAAGGCGATTTTGGAGATGTATTTGCGCTCTTTTACGCGGTAACTGGCGACGGCTATACGCCCCGGCAGTTGTATGACTATGTGGATTTTCTGCGCCGCGAGCTGGTGCTGGTGCCGGGTGTGGCGCGGGTAGCTTTGCTAGGCGAGCGCAAAGAGGCGCTGTTCGTTGAAATCTCGCGTGCCCGTGCCGCACAATTCGGGATTCCGCTGGACAAGGTGTACGCCACACTGCGGGCGCAGAACATCATCAACCCGGCGGGCAACCTGCTGGCCGGCCCGCTGCGCCTGCAGATTCAGCCCGAAGCCACGGTGGAGTCGGTGCAAGCGCTTAAGGGCCTGGTAGTGGCTGGCAATGCCACCAATGGTCTGGTGCGACTGGAGGACATTGCCGACATCAGCCGTGACTGCACCACACCGCCGGCCGCTTTGATGCGCCACGATGGTCGGCCTGCCATTGGTTTGGGCATCTCCAATGTTCTGGGCGGCAACGTGGTGCAAATGGGGGACGCTGTCAAACATCGGCTTGCAAGTCTGGATAGCCAGCGCCCGGTCGGAATGGAACTCAACGTGGTTTCATACCAGTCGGACTCGGTGCGCGCAGCGGTGGACAACTTCGTTGCCAATCTGGCCGGCGCTGTGGCGATAGTGGTGGTGGTGCTGCTGATTTTCATGGGGCTGCGCAGCGGTCTGATCATCGGCGCGGTACTGGTGCTGACGGTAGCTGGTACGCTGATCGCGATGTTCATGGATGGTATCGCCATGCAACGCATCTCGCTTGGGGCGCTGATCATCGCGCTGGGCATGCTGGTTGACAACGCCATTGTGGTCACCGATGGCATCCTGGTTCGCATGCAAAATGGCGAGTCGGCACCTGTAGCGGCAAGCGCGGTGGTGCAGGCCACCGTGTGGCCACTGCTCGGCGGCACGGTGGTGGGCATCCTGGCTTTTAGCGCGATTGGCCTGTCGCCGACCGACATGGGTGAGTATGCGGGCTCGCTATTCTGGGTCATCCTGTACTCGATGCTGCTGTCCTGGCTGTTTGCCATCACGCTCACACCCTTGTTTTGCGTGGCATTCCTCAAGGTCAAAGCCAATGCCAGCGCTGCACCCGAAGGCCGAGTGCTGCAAACCTACCGATCGCTGTTGCGGGCCACGATAAACCGCCGCCGCCTGAGCGGAGTGGTGTTGCTGGGGATGCTGGCTGCGGGTGTCGTCGCGTTTGGCTTTGTGCCACCCGGCTTTATGCCTGAATCGGCGCGTCCACAGTTTGTAGTGGACTTGTACCTGCCACAAGGCACGGACATCAGCAGCACAGTTGGTGTGGTGGAAGCAGCCGAGAAAAAAGTACTCGCCAAACCCGGTGTCACGCATGTGACAAGTTTCACCGGGCAAGGCGGGATGCGTTTTATGCTGACCTACCGTCCGGAAGACCCCAATCCGGCTTACGGCCAGTTGTTGATTGATGTTGAGCGTTTTGAAGACATTGCAGGCCTGATCGCCAGCCTGCAGCCCGAGTTGGCGCAGGCCTTTCCGCAGGCCGACATCAAGGTGTGGAAGTTCATGCTCGGACGTGGCGGTGGCAAGAAAATCGAAGCTGCCTTCCGCGGGCCAGACCCCGATGTGCTGCGCCGCCTGGCGGATGAGGCCAAGTCGATCATGGCGAGCGATGCCGAGGCGCTGGCCATCCAGGACGACTGGCGTCAGCAGGTGCCGGTGGTGCGCCCACGCTTTGCCGTCGAAGACGTACAGCGGGCAGGCGTGCTCCCATCTGAAATCGCCGGTGCGCTGGAGCGCAATTTCAGCGGCCAGCAGATTGGTGTTTACCGCGAGCGAGAGAAACTCATTCCCATCATCGCCCGTGCACCGCTGACCGAGCGCGAAGGTGTTGAAGATTTGCGAAACGTACAGGTGTTTAGCCAGACGGCGGGGCGCTTCGTTCCGGCCAGCCAGTTTATTAAGAACATCGACACCCGCTGGGAGAACGCGATCATTCGCCGCGAAGACCGCTTCCCGATGATCAAGGCGCAGTGCGATCCGCCCGCCGGGACGCTGTCTGCCCCGCTGTTTGAACGCTTGCGCCCGAAGATTGAGGCTATCGAGTTGCCACCAGGCTATGTGCTTGAGTGGCACGGCGAGCACAAGGCGTCTACTGAAGCCAACGCGGGTCTGGCGGCCTTTGTACCTTATGGATTTGTGGCAATGGTGCTGGCCGTTCTGGTGATGTTCAACGCCTTTCGCCAGACTGCGGTGATCTGGCTCACGGTGCCGCTGGCGGTGGTTGGGGTGGCGTTCGGCTTGCTGGTGTTTCAAGCACCGTTTGAGTTCATGGCGATTCTGGGTGTGTTGAGTCTGACGGGAATGATGATCAAGAATGCGATCGTGCTAGTGGACCAGATCGATGTAGAGATACGCGAGGGCAAGCCGCGCTACCAGGCGGTGCTAGACGCCGCCGTGAGCCGCGCCCGGCCAGTATTTTTGGGAGCGGCAACCACCGTGCTGGGGGTAGCCCCATTATTGGTTGATCCGTTCTTTCGCAGCATGGCGGTCACGATCATGTTTGGCCTTATTTTCGCAACTGGACTGACCCTGGTGGTGGTGCCGCTGTTGTACTGCGCGTTCTTCAGAGTTCGTCCTACCGAGCAGGGAGCTGCCGCATGAAGCGTATTTTGCTTGCGGGGTCTGCTCTGGCTCTATCGGCCTGCCAGTCGGTGCCCTACGTCATGCCTGAGGCTACGGTGCCCGCTCAATGGGCGCACCAGACTTCAGCTCCCACCAGTCCCGCCAGCCTTGCAGACCGGGCATGGTCACAGGTGTTTGAGGTGCCCGAATTGACAGCGCTGATTGAAGAGGCGCTAATCGGCAACAGTGATCTGCGTGTTGCCGTCGAGCGGGTTGAACTGGCGCGCGCGCAGTACGGGCTGGAGCGGGCCGCGCTGTTGCCATCCATCAATGTGGCTGGCTCGGCAACCCGGCAACGCATGCCGGGCGCAGACCCTGTTTCTAACAAGGTTAGCGAAAGTGCCAACCTGGGCTTGGTCATGCCTGCGTGGGAGATTGATTTGTGGGGTCGGCTTGCCGCTGGCACCGAGGCTGCCCGGCGCGACCTGCTCTCCAGCGCCGCGCTGGCGCAGGGTATGCGAATCAGCATCGCAGCACAGGTTTCCACGCTGTACCTCGACCTGCTTGACCTGGACAACCAACTTGCCATTACCCAGCGCACGCTGGCCAGTCGGCAACAGTCTTTGCGCCTGACGCGTGCCCGGTTTGACGAGGGGGTGTCCTCGATTCTGGATGTGCGCCAGTCCGAATCACTGGTCGCATCTTCCGAGCAGTCCATTGCAGATCAGCGCAGGCGCCTAGCGCAAACCGAGAATGCGTTGTCGGTCTTGGTGGGTCGCAATCCTGGCCCCATCGTTCGCTCGGTGGACCTTGATGCTGTGTTGCTGCCCACCGACACCTGGGCTGGTTTGCCTTCTGACCTGCTGCAGCGCCGCCCTGACATCCTTGCTGCAGAAGAGTCGTTGCGTGGTGCTAGCGCAAATGTCGAGGCTGCACGCAAAGCCTTTCTTCCGCGTGTTTCGCTAAGCACCATGCTCGGTTTTGCCAGTCCCGCCTTGAGCCAATTGTTCAACAGCGGTCGGTATGCCTGGTCGCTCCAGCCTGCCATCGGCCTGCCGCTGTTCGACGCAGGTCGTTTGCAGTCTGGCGTTGAATTGGCGCAGGCGCAGCAGCGCATTTTGGTAGAACAATACCAAGCCACAATTCGTCAGGCCTTCCGGGAAGTTAGCGATGCCCTCATCTCGCTTGAAGAACTAGGTAGACAGCGCGACGCCAGCCATCGGGTGGTGGTGGCTAATCGCGATCGCGCACGAATTTCACGTGCCCGCTACCTATCCGGTATTTCTAGCTATTTTGAAGTGCTCGATGCCGAGCGTCAACTCTTTGACAGCGAAGTTGCGCTGTCTCAACTGATGCGCACACAATATCAAGCAGTGGTTCAGCTCTACCGCGCACTGGGCGGCGGTTGGCGCGTCGGCATGCCCTAAATCTGACGGCACCGCATGCTGGTGACGTTGATTGGTTTTGCGCTAGTCTTCGGTTTGGTTTTCAGTCGAATCGGGCTGCCTCCGATGGTTGGCTTTTTGCTGGCGGGATTTGCCTACAACATCACAGGGCTGACACCACCTGAATGCTTGCAGTGGGTCGCCAACCTGGGCATCACCTTGATGCTGTTTTCAATCGGTCTGAAGCTGGACTTTCGGGGACTGGCCAAACCAGAGATTTGGGCCGACGCATTGACTTGCGGGCGTGCACCGCCTTGCATTCTTCGATGGTGTTGGCCAAGTACTCACTTTTTCAGTCAGCTTTGAGAAGCTC
>NZ_JAGPBB010000082.1:15073-16371 GCF_018063565.1 Rhodoferax sp. | reverse complement strand
CGTTCTTACTGGTCTTTTTGCTGTGGCCAGTGGGCCTGGTGATTTACACCGCGTTTGTGACCGAAACCGGTGCGCTGACGCTGGGGCATTTCAGCAATTTCTTTAATCAGGGCTTGCTGCGCGAGGCATTTTTTAACAGCCTGAGCGTGGCGTTGGCGTCGGTGGTGTTTGCCTCGATCATCGCGGTGCCGCTGGCTTACCTGACGGTGCGCTTCGAGTTTCGTGGTGCCTTGCTGATCCAGACCTTGGGCGTGCTGCCCCTGATCATGCCACCGTTTGTGGGCGCGGTGGCGCTGCAGCTGATCTTTGGGCGCAGTGGCTCGGTCAATCTGTTGCTCAACGATTGGTTTGGCTTCAGCGTGCCGATCATGGACGGGCTGGTCGGGGTCACCTTTGTGGAAAGCATTCACTACTTTCCGTTCATCCTGCTGAACCTGGTGGCGGCGATGCGCAACATTGATGGCGCGATGGAAGAGTCGGCATTGAACCTGGGGGCCAAGGGCTGGCGGCTGTTCTGGCGCATCATCTTTCCGCTGTCCTTGCCCGGTTACCTGGCCGGGGCGGCGCTGGTCTTTGTGAAGGTGTTTGACGACCTGGGCACGCCGTTGGTGATGGGGGTCACCAACATGCTGGCGCCGCAGGCCTACCTGCGCATCACCTCGGTGGGCATTGAAGACCCGCTGGGTTATGTCATCAGCGTGATCATGATTTCGCTCTCGATTCTGGCGCTGTGGATGGCAGCCAGAGTGATGAAGGGCAAGGATTACTCAACGCTGCAAAAAGGTGGCAACTCGCTGCAACGGCGGAACTTGCGCGGGTGGGAAGCAGTGCTCGCCTATGGCTGGGTGCTGTTGGTGCTGCTGGTCACGCTGGCCCCGCACTTTGGCATTTTGTTGATGTCATTTGCCAAGGTGTGGAGCTTCTCGGTGTTGCCCGATGCCTACACGTTGGCGCATTACGCCACGGTGTTCAACGACTCGCAATCGATGATCGTCAACACGCTCAAATACTGCCTGATGTCGGCCGGGCTGGACATTGTGCTGGGCACATCAATAGCCTACCTGATTTACCGCACGCAGCTGCCGGCGCGCCAGTGGCTGGACTACCTGGCCTCGATCGCGCTGGCGATTCCAGGGCTGGTGCTGGCCATTGGCTATCTGCGGCTGTTCAAGGGCGTGAATGTGCCGTTTTCCGACACGCCGATGGTCGGCACCTGGGTGTTGATCATGATGGCCTATGCGGTGCGACGCTTGCCCTACGCGTTGCGCTCCTGCATGGCGGCGCTGCAGCAGGTGCAT
>NZ_JAGPBB010000082.1:0-14973 GCF_018063565.1 Rhodoferax sp. | reverse complement strand
GCGGCGCTGGAGCTGGTCGGCCTGCTACAGTATGCAGACCGGCGGCCCAGCCAGCTCTCCGGTGGGCAGCAGCAACGTGTGGCGTTGGCGCGCACCGTGGTGATCGAGCCCAAACTGCTGCTGCTCGACGAGCCGCTGTCGAATCTGGACAAAAACCTGCGTGTGCAAATGCGCGAAGAACTCAAGAACCTGCAGCGCACGCTGGGTCTGACCACCATTTTTGTTACGCATGACCAGGAAGAAGCCATGACCACCGCCGACCGCATGGCCGTGCTCGACAAAGGCGTGCTGCAGCAAATCGGCACCGCCACCGCCCTGTTTGACTACCCGGCGAATCGCTTTGTGGCGGGCTTTGTCGGCACTGCCAATCTGGTCGATGGTGCGGTGACGCATGTGAATGGTGAAACCCTGACGTTTCAGGCCGATGGTGTGGGTGCGCTGGTGATGGCGCGCAGCAACGACACACCGCCCGTGGGCAAGGCGACGCTGGCCTTCAGGCCACACACGGTGAGTATCCGCGTGCGTGATGAACATGTGGATGCCTCACGCACCTGGCTGGAGGGGCGGGTCGAGAGCTCGGAGTTTCTCGGTGAATCGTCGCGCTACCGGGTGCGCGTCGGTGAGGCAACGATTGTGGCGAACCAGCCGCACTACTCAGGTCTGGCGCTGTTTCAGCCCGGGGCCGAGGTGCGCTTAGGGATCGAGGCCACGCAGGCGCGCTTGCTGGCAGGCTGATACGACGGATTTTGATCGCCTGACCGGTGGAAATCTACCAACTGCGCGCTTTTGTCACCGTGGCCAAAATTGGCCACCTGACGCGCGCTGCTGAGGTCTTGCACTTGACGCAACCTGCAGTCACGGGCCAGATCAAGGCACTTGAAGAAGAACTGGGCGTTGCGCTGTTTGACCGACGCCCCGGGCGCATTGCGCTCACGCGCGCCGGTGAACGACTGTTGCCCGAGGCCGAAGCCGTGCTCGGTGCCGCGGGTTCCCTGCTGGGTCGTGCACGCGAACTGCAGGGTGAACTATCTGGCGCGTTGGTGATTGGCACAGTGGGTGATCCGGACTCCTTGCGCCTGGGCTCTTTGCTGGGTGGTCTGGTGGCCGCGCTGCCGTTGCTGGAGATCAAAACCCGCATGGGTGATGCCGAGGCGCTGCGTGAGGCGGTGACCACGTCTGCCTTGCAAGCGGCGTTCTACATTGGTCCTCACATTCCGCGTGATGTGCTGGGCCTGGCTTTGCAAACCCTTCAGTTCAGGGTGACGGCACCCACATCGCTGCGCGATCGGGTGCTGCACGCCGGCTGGCGCGAAATTGCCGACATGCCCTGGATTGGTGCGCCCCACGCCAGCCATGCCCAAACCTTGCTGCGCGATCTGTTCGCGCGCCAGGGCCTGCTGCCCAATATTGCTCTGGAGTCCGACGATGCGTCTGCGCCCTTGAGCCTGGTGCGCGCCGGGGTTGGCTTGGCATTGCTGCGTGAAGATGTGGCCGTCAAGGCGGCTGAACGTGGCGAGGTCATCGTCTGGCCACACACGCGGGTGGCGGCGCTGTTGAGCTTCATTTACCCTAAGACCGCAGAGCACGACCCGGCCATCATCGCCACGCTGCAAGTGCTGCGCAACGTCTGGGGTTTGCAGCCACGATAAATGCTGACGATGCGGCCATTCAAACCCCTGGTGGCGGTCTGATATGAACCGCAGTTCCATATTGTCCGCCGTCTGCCGTGTGTGTGGTGACCCGGTGCCGGTGGCACCGCTTGCCTTGGTATCGTCGCCACGTGCAACGCAACCCTGCTGCGCGGATACGCATTGCCGGCAAGTGCTGAAGCGTGGTGACGACATGGACGCCGGGACGTTTGATGTCTATCTTGCGCTGCAGGCGCGGGCGACGCGTGCCCGGCGGGCACAAAGCGCGCGCCTGGTCGCAGCGCGCCAGCAACAGGCATTGGACGACGTGCGTGGTTTCGATGCCATCCAGTCGCAACTGGCATCTCAGAACCGCTGTGCGTCCGAGCCAACCTGGCGCGTGGTGTTGCCCAGTGGCCCCGTGCAATCTGCGCCGTTGCCGCGGGAACGCCGACGCCGCTACCTTGCCCATTTAATCAGCATCATCCGTGGTGCCGAGCGATTGCCAAGCGATAGCCCAGCGGCAGAGTCGGGGGCTGAATTCGCCACCACCACCGGTCAGTACGGAACACTCACCACGCACTTGTGCGCGGTTTGCCGGGGTGGCTGTTGTACCGGAGGCGCCGAAACTGGCTACCTGCAATCCGATTCCATGCAGCGATTCCTGACCTTGCATCCGGGCTATACGGTACGGCAAATCTTGCGCACCTACTTGGGGTATCTGCCAAGAGTCAGCATGGTGGGAGGTTGTGTCAACCAGACGGCGACTGGCTGCGCGCTACCGCGGGCACTGCGGTCTAGCGGATGTAACCAGTATGTGTGTGGTCCCATGGCGGCAGCCCAAAAGCGCGAGTCTGACGCCCCGCCTTTGCAAGTCATGTGGGTGCTTCAACGCCGCCTGGACCATTGGCAGCAACAGCGCAGCCTGGCGGACAACCCCGTGGTTGGCGCGGCGCTCGTGCAACCGCACGGCTTTGTCCGACTTGATCTGGACACGTCAGCGCCGTCCCTTGAGGCCGGATGACTGACGTAAACTGCGCGTTTCATTGCCCTCTTGCCCGCGCCGATTTGTATGAAACTTGTTCAACTGGGTCAAAGTGACCTCTTCGTGACCCCCATCTGCCTGGGCACCATGACCTTTGGTGAGCAGGTGGATGAAGCCACGTCATTTGACATCCTCGACCGCGCGCTGGCGCGTGGCGTCAACTTCATCGACACCGCCGAGATGTACGCCGTGCCGCCCAGGGCCGAGACCTTTAACGCGACCGAGAAAATCATCGGCAACTGGCTGGCCAAACGCCCGGGGGCCCGGCAAAAGCTGGTGATCGCGACCAAGGTCGCCGGCCCAAGCCGCGCCATGAAGTGGATCCGCAACGGCAGCCTGGATCTCACGGGTGCCGACATCATCGCCGCCTGCGACGGCAGCCTGCAACGTCTGAAGACCGATGTCATCGACCTTTACCAGATTCACTGGCCGGTACGCAGCGTACCGATGTTTGGCGGGCTGTATTACCAGCGTGGGGACGAGCCGGGCACGTCGATCCATGCGCAACTGGAGGCGCTCGGCCAATTGGTGAAGGCGGGCAAGGTGCGCGCCGTGGGCTTGTCCAATGAAACGCCTTACGGGGTACACGAGTTTGTGCGCCTGGCCGAGCAGCACGGTCTGCCCCGGGTGGCCAGTGTGCAAAACGGCTACAGCCTCCTTAATCGCAGCGTAGAGAACGCGCTGGACGAAACCCTGCACCGCCTCCATGTCGCGCTGCTGGCGTACTCCCCCCTGTCGTTTGGTTTGCTGACCGGCAAGTTTGATCAGACCGGTCTGACCGGGCCGGGGGCACCGTCCAAGGCCAGATTGACCCAATTCGAGTCGACCCGAAAACAGCGCTGGGGTCGACCGGAAGCGCTGGAGGCAGCCAAGCGCTACAGTGCCCTGGCACGCGCGCATGATCTCACACCACTACAGATGGCGCTGGCGTTCTGTTATACGAAATGGCAGGTGACCAGTACCATCATCGGGGTGACCGGTGTGGCGCAGCTCGACGAATGCCTGGCTGCTTGGGGCACGCCTTTGTCGGCAGAGCTGCAGAGCGAGATCGATGTGATCCGCTGGCAGATGCGTGACCCGGCGCAGTAAGGTTGCCCAGGCGAGGGAGGCTGATGGCCAAGAAGGAACACGTCTCGGAAACGCCCGCGACCCAGTGTCTCAAGGCGGCACAGGTGGCGTTCACCGAGCACCCCTACCCCTATGTCGAGCATGGTGGTGCGCAGCATAGTGCTGCCGTGTTGGGTTGGGACCCCTTTCATGTGGTCAAGACGCTGATCATGCAGGATCAGGACGGCAAACCCCTGGTGGTTTTGATGCATGGCAATCGCAAAGTGTCGACCAAAAATCTGGCGCGGCAGATTGGTGCCAAGGCGGTTGAGCCTTGTGCGCCTGAGGTAGCCAACCGGCATAGCGGCTATCTGGTAGGGGGAACATCACCGTTCGGCATGCGGCGTGCGATGCCGGTGTACGTGGAGGCAAGCATTCTGGAGCTGCCCAAGATCCTGCTGAATGGTGGTCGTCGTGGCTATCTGGTCGGAATCGATCCGCGGGTTTGCCAGAATCTGCTCGGTGCCCAGGCGGTACAGTGTGCCCTGAGTCTCAATGACTGAGCGGTGTCTGGACTGGCAAAATACGCAGATACCCACGATGACGGGTCAACAGGAGCTGATTTGGAACTGATGCATGGATTGTTACCCGCTATAGCCACTTTGGCGGCGTACCTGGTCGGGTCTTTGTCGTTTGCGGTGATTGTCAGCCGCGCGATGGGGCTGAGCGACCCGCGCACTTTTGGCAGCAAGAATCCCGGTGCGACCAATGTGTTGCGCTCGGGCAGCAAAGCTGCTGCCATTTTGACGCTGATGCTCGACGCTGCCAAGGGCTGGCTGCCGGTGATGCTGGTGCGCTGGTTTGGCAAACCCTACGGTTTGGAGGATGGCACCGTGGCCATGGTCGGACTGGCGGCGTTTTTGGGGCATCTGTACCCGGTGTTTTTCAGGTTTGTTGGGGGCAAGGGTGTGGCCACGGCGCTGGGGGTCTTGCTGGGGCTCAATGCCTGGCTGGGCGTGGTAACCCTGCTGATCTGGCTGGTCACAGCGGCGTTGTTTCGCTATTCTTCGTTGGCGTCCATTGTGTCTGCCCTGCTGGCACCGGCGGTTTATGCGCTTGGCGGCGGCGATGGGTGGTTTGTCAGCAAAAGTATTGCCTTTGGCGTGGTGCTGATGTCACTTTTGTTGCTATACCGCCATGCCGAGAACATCAATCGACTTGTTCGGGGTACCGAGTCCAGGTTGGGCAAAAAACCAGTGGCCGACCCGGTCGTTGCGGCGTCGCCCCATGGGCACCGGCATGAGGCCCGTCATGGGCACAAAACCCATTCACACGGCAAGCACTCATGATGAAACTTTGCATCCTTGAAAACGACCACCTTGACCCGTTGGTTGAACCCATTTATCGAGGTTACGGTGCCATGTTTGAGCGTCTGTTGCGTGACGCGGGTGCCACCGGCGAATTTGACATCTTCAACACCGTCAGGGGGGAGTATCCGGCGTCGTTTGATGCGTATGACGCGGTGCTGCTCACCGGTAGCCGGGCCGACTGCTTTTCACAGGAACCCTGGGTGCTGACACTGCGCGCCAAGGTCGAAGCGCTGCTGAAGACCCAAAAAAAGTTGATCGGTGTCTGCTTTGGTCATCAACTGATTGCACTTTGCCTGGGTTCGAAGGTCGGCCGGGCACCACAGGGCTGGGGTGCCGGGCGTATGCAGTACCAGTGGCTTGCGCCGGATTGGCCGGGTGCGCAGGGGCGCCAGGAGATTGCCTTGCTGGCCAGCCACCAGGACCAGGTGTTCGATCTGCCCAGTGGTGCCCGCTTGCTGGCGACCAGCGCATTTTGCCCGGTCGCGGCGTTTTCTCTGGACGAACAGGTCTTGTGTGTGCAGGCCCACCCGGAGTTCGTTGAAGACTACAGTGCTTTTCTGCTCAACAAACGGCGCCAGGTTCTGGGAGAAGAAAAGTTCACCGATGCGATGCAGGGTCTGACGCGCGGCCACGAAGGTGCCGCCGTGGCACGCATGATGCTCGGTTTTATCGAGGATCGATAGCGTCTATTCGGATTCAGACCATTTCAAAACGGTCGCCATCTCGGTGCCATCAAGGGGGCGGGCATTGCCAAACCCTGCGACGTGCCGGGCGGCGGTGACCTTGATTGCAAAAAAACTGAAATCACCCAGTTCCGTGATGGGTTCGGCTTCAGGAAAACGTGCCAGGTAAATTGCTCGTGCTAACTGCCAGGCCGGGCTTTGCACTGGCAGGCGCTGCGCGGCACCTGTCATCGACACGCGGGGCAATGCGTGTACCGGTTCAGCGGGGGTTTCCGCTTGCATCACCATCATCGACACCGTCGGTTGACTGAGCAGATTTCGTGTGTGGGGTGCCAGCAGGCTGACATGGATGATGAGTTGGGCACTGTCCCGGTCCACGGCAAAGGGTACCATGGACACAAAAGGCTGGCCATCGACGTCCAATGTGCCCAAAGCCGCCACCCGATGCGTCTGCAGCAGTGAGTGCAGGGCGCGGTCGAGGCGGGGCTGGTGGGGCGTGTTCATGGGCTTTGGCTGCCCAACTGCAAAATGAGGTGGTGGTTGAGGCGCTCCTGTAGCGCCGCCGCCGGCAGCGCCGACCGGATCACCGGGCTGCCGGAGGCGGTACGATGAAGGCGGGGCGGGCGAACCAGAGCGCCCTTGGCGTCAACCACAATCCCCACGTCGGGCATATTCAGTGTGTCGCTGCGGCGTGTGACGGCGGCCAGTTCCTGATTGTCCAACGCGACAAAGGTGCCGGGTGGATAGGCCCCCACAATGCGTACCAGCGTTTGCCCGACCGATCGGTCCGGAGTGGCCTGGCTGTGCATGATGTTCTGCGCAGATTCGGCGGCGCTGCGTCCCTCACGCGACTGACGTGGGCTGATCATGGCAGCGTAGCGGTCCACCACATGGAGAATGTGGGCCAAGCGATGCGCCGGGACCATGGCAGCCAGATCCACGCCGTCGGAGTCTTCCGGGTGATGCAAGCGGATGGTTTCCAGCCACAGTTCGTCGCTGATGCCCAGTTTGGCCAGTTCCCGCGCACTGTCGAGGGCATGGGTGCGTATGGCCTTCTGCTGTTCGGTACTGGGTTTGTGGGTCTGTACGGCCAGTTCATCCTGCAGCGCCGTCATGGAAATATTCATGGTCAGCGCAGCACGGACAAGGCTATTTCGCTCTGCTTCAGGTAGCGAGTATTCGACCGAGATCAAATGGCATAGCACCGCACACACCAGCGAATGCGAAGCACTGTACCCGACCGGCGAGATGATCGCCAACTGAAAAAGCAGGTAAAGGCCGACATCAGTGTCGTGAACCAGCAGGTCCTGCAACCAGTGGTCATACTGCTCGACGCGCTGACGCAGTTCCTGCACGCTGTCGGGATGACCGAGTAGCAGACCCAGTCCGGATTCCAGGTCTGACCACAAACCCAGCAGGTCTTCGTACTCGTCCTCGGTTTTGACGATCAGACTCATGGTTTCGCTGTGCGCACAGTGACCCGTGGCGGGATTCAGTCACGAAAGTTGTCAAAACTCAGCGGCATCTCGGCGATCTCCTTGCGTATCAAGGCCATCGCACTTTGCAGGTCGTCGCGCTTGGCACCGGACACCCGCAGTTTGCCATCCTGAATGGCGGCCTGTACCTTGAGTTTGCTGTCCTTGATATGGCGCTGGATCTTCTTGCCTAGCTCGGTCTCAATGCCATCTCGCACCTTGATGACCTGTTTGACCTTGTCGCCGCCCATCTTCTGAACGTCGCCTTTGTCAAGAAAGCGCACGTCCACATTGCGCTTGGTCAGTTTGTTGCGCAGAATGTCCTCGATTTGCGTGAGCTGAAAGTCGGCATCACCGACCAGGATGATCTCCTTGTCTTTCAACTCAACGGCGGCGGGCGTGCCTTTAAAGTCAAAACGTGTGCCGATTTCCTTGGCGGTGTTTTCAACGGCATGTTTGACGTCAACCATGTTGGCTTCGCAAACGGTATCAAAAGATGGCATGGATGATTCACAGGTTGGCGCAGGGCGTGCCGGTCACAACGCGCTGCGGGAATGACTAAACGCCTGTACCGGTCAGGCGACAATGCCGCCATGTTAGTCCAGAAAAACCATCCGCTGCAGGCGCTCAACAGCTTTCACATGGTGGCGCGCGCCGAGCATCTGCTGCGCATCACCGATCCGAGCGATGTGTTGCGCCTGCTTGCAGACCCCCGCTGGGTCGATGAACCCAAGTTTGTGCTGGGTGGCGGCAGCAATATCGTTTTGACGGGCGACCTGAAGGCCTTGGTACTCAAGGTCGAGATCATGGGGCGCCGGTTGCTGGGAGAAACCGGCAAGTGCTTCCTGGTCGAAGCCGGTGCGGGAGAAAACTGGCATGATTTTGTGGAGTGGACGCTGGGGCAGGGCTGGCCCGGGTTGGAGAACCTGGCCATGATCCCGGGCACGGTGGGGGCGGCGCCGGTGCAGAACATTGGCGCCTATGGTGTGGAACTGCAGGATCGGTTTGACTCGCTGGACGCCATCGACCTACAAACCGGCCGTCTGTTCACGCTGGATGCAGCCCAATGTGCCTTCGGTTACCGCGACTCTGTCTTTAAACATAGCAGCTCAGCCAATCCAGATATGGGGCAGAAGGCAATTGGGCTCAAAAACCGGGCGTTGATACTGCGCGTGCGCTTTGCGTTACCCAAGGTCTGGAAGGCGGTGCTGGGCTACGCAGATATTGAGCGCAAGATGCAGGAGTTGGCGTGCAGCGCACCCACGGCGCGGGAGTTGTTTGCGTGGATTTGCGAGATTCGCCGCAACAAGTTGCCCGACCCGGCGGTGGTGGGCAATGTCGGCAGCTTTTTCAAGAACCCTACGGTGAGCCCCGAACAGTGTGCCGACATCATTGCGCGTGACCCGAAGCTGGTGTTTTACCCTTTGCCGGACGGCAGCTTCAAACTGGCGGCTGGCTGGTTGATTGACGCCTGTGGTTGGCGTGGCAAATCGATCGGACAGGCCGGTGTGTATGAAAAACAAGCTTTGATACTGGTCAATCGCGGTACACCAGCGGGTCAGGACAGTGCCACCGGCGGCGAAGTGATGACACTGGCGAAAGCCATCCAGACCAGTGTTTACGAGCGATTTGGGATCTTTCTGGAACCAGAACCCGTGGTGCTTTGACGGGTTGACCCTCGAAGCATTTACTTCAGCGTCAGGATCCAGGTCGCCAACTGTTTTGCCTCGGCCTCATTGACCTGTGGGTTGGCGGGCATTGGTACAACCCCCCAAACACCAGAACCCCCTTGGCGAATTTTGCCGGCGAGCTTGCCTGCGGCGTCCTGCCCGGCGTACTTCTTGGCGATGTCCTTGTAGCCTGGGCCCACCACCTTGTTGTCGACTGCATGACAGGCCAGGCAGTTCTTCTTTTTGGCCAGATCAGCATCCGCCAGCGCCGGGGTGGTGAGCGCAGTGCAGGACAGCAAGGCGAGCAGCAGGCGTTTCATGGGGGTGTCCTTTGGAAAATGGGTTAGAGTGGCAGCGGCGCATTGTAGAGAGGATGCTTGCACGGTTCATTGGTGCTGTCGGTTTGACATTGGAGCGACTATGTATTTGCTGGGTTTGGGTCTGGTGTTGCTGGCATTGAAATATCTTGCCATCGGCGTGGTGGCGAACTGGTCGTGGTGGCTGGTGTTGTCGCCATTTGCCGCGGCGGTGGCCTGGTGGGCCTGGGCCGACAACACCGGCTATACCAAACGCAAAGCCATGGAGCGTGACAACAAACGGCGCGATGAACGCCGCGCCCGCACCAAGGCAGCGCTGGACGCCAATTTCGAGAAGCGGCGTCGCTGAAAGTGGCAGACCCACACGCCCCCATTTTTGGGTGCCTGGTTCATAATCGCCAGCTTGTTTTTGCCTTGTCCACCACTTATTGACCCATTCACCATGCCTGTTTACCGCTCCAAAACCTCCACCGCTGGCCGCAATATGGCCGGTGCCCGCTCCCTGTGGCGCGCCACCGGCATGAAAGACGGCGACTTCAGCAAACCGATCGTCGCCGTGGTCAATTCGTTCACCCAGTTTGTGCCGGGCCATGTGCACCTGAAAGACCTCGGGCAACTCGTCGCCCGCGAGATCGAAGCGGCCGGCGGTGTGGCTAAAGAGTTCAACACCATCGCCGTGGATGACGGCATTGCCATGGGGCACGACGGCATGCTGTATTCGTTGCCGAGCCGCGACATCATTGCCGACAGCGTGGAGTACATGGTGAACGCGCATTGTGCCGATGCCATGGTATGCATCAGCAACTGCGACAAGATCACGCCCGGCATGCTGATGGCGGCGATGCGCATCAATGTTCCGGTGGTGTTTGTGTCAGGCGGGCCGATGGAAGCTGGCAAAACCCGGCTGCTGAACCCGACGACGCAGACATTCGAGATTAAAAAACTTGACTTGGTCGACGCCATGGTGATGGCGGCGGACGCCAGTGTGTCGGATGAGACCGTGGCCGAGGTGGAGCGCTCGGCTTGCCCCACCTGCGGGTCTTGCTCAGGCATGTTTACCGCCAACTCCATGAATTGTTTGACCGAGGCGCTGGGGCTGTCCCTGCCCGGTAACGGCACGGTGGTGGCAACACATGCTGACCGCGAGCAATTGTTTAAGCGTGCGGGCCGCCTGATTGTGGACCTGTGTCAACGCTTTTACGAGCAGGAGGACGCAACTGTGTTGCCGCGCTCGGTGGGATTCAAGGCGTTCGAGAACGCCATTGCGCTGGACATTGCCATGGGCGGCTCGACCAACACCATTCTGCATATTTTGGCGATTGCACAAGAGGCCGGCATCAACTTCACGATGGCCGATATCGACCGCCTGTCGCGTAGCGTGCCGCAGTTGTGCAAGGTGGCGCCAAACACCCAGAAGTACCATATTGAAGACGTGCACCGCGCAGGCGGCATCATGGCCATTCTGGGCGAACTGGACCGTGCCGGCAAGTTGCATACCGACGTGCCCACCATTCACGCCAAAACTATGAAAGATGCGCTGGACCAATGGGACATTGCCCGCAGCCCCAGCGCCGAGGTGCAACTTTTTTACAGCGCCGGCCCTGGCGGCGTGCCGACCCAGTTGGCGTTCAGCCAAGCCAGTCGGTGGCCCAGCCTGGATGTTGACCGGGCTGAGGGCTGCATTCGCTCCGGCGCACATGCTTTTTCGCAAGAAGGGGGTCTGGCGGTGCTGGCAGGCAATATTGCGCTGAACGGCTGTGTGGTCAAGACAGCTGGCGTGGACGATGCGCTGATGGTGTTTGAGGGTCCGGCACGGGTGTTTGAGTCGCAAGACGAGGCGGTCGAGCGCATTTTGGGCGACCAAGTGCAGCCCGGTGATGTGGTGATCATCCGCTACGAGGGCCCCAAAGGCGGCCCTGGCATGCAGGAAATGCTCTACCCGACGTCGTACATCAAATCGAAGGGCCTGGGCAAAGCCTGCGCGCTGCTGACGGACGGGCGATTTTCGGGCGGTACCTCGGGCTTGTCGATTGGCCACGCGTCGCCCGAAGCGGCAGCAGGGGGTGCCATTGGCTTGGTGCGTGATGGTGACCGTATCCGCATCGACATCCCCAACCGCAGCATCAACGTGCTGGTGTCGGACGATGAGCTCGCGCAGCGCCGGGTCGCGCAAGACGCCTTGGGCTGGAAGCCTGCCAAACCGCGCCCTCGCAAGGTCTCGGCGGCTCTTAAGGCCTACGCCAAACTGGTGATGTCGGCTGATAAGGGCGCGGTGCGCGATCTGTCTTTGCTTGACGATTGACGGCAAGATTGCTGTCAGTTTGCTCAATTGATATATTTACCATAGCTGTTCCCGCTTTATTCATAAGGGCTACAGTCCAATAATCTCTCAAGATAGTTCGTTGTGATTGGGCTTGACCCAGCGCAAGACGTCAAGCGCAGGGGTGGCCGGACTGCCATGCCGCCGCACCGACTATCGGCGCTGGCTGTCGTTCGTCCTGTCATGGTTGCAGCCTGTCGCATCGCGCTGGTCAGGCGGCAGCGTGCAAGATACCGTCGATTGAGGTAACCTGCCGAGCCAGCCCAATCAGCCCTGTCGCACTTCATTGTTTTTTTATCATCCAACAACATGACAGCAAGTACACAAATCGATCGAATCACGCCCCCTCGGCGCCGCTTGCCGGTGTGGTTGGGTGCGCTGGCGCTGCTGCTTGTGGTGGGCGCCGGTACGTTTTTTTATACCAAAAACGGTGCGGCCAAGGCTGACGAGGCTGGCAAGAAGGAGAGCGCCCCCGTAACGCTTGAGTTTGCCCCTGGCGACGTGGCCAGGGTGGTGGCGCAGCCGTTGGCGCATCGCATCGCCATCAGTGGCTCACTCGCTCCCACCACCCAGACCACGGTCAAGGCCAGCGTGAGCGGCGAGGTGCAGCGAGTGCTGGTGCGAGAAGGGCAGGCGGTGCGTCAGGGCGAGATCCTGGCTGATATGGAAACCACCGACGCCCGCTCGCGCTTGGAGGCCGCCCTGGCTGACCAAGCGGAGCGCCGCGCCCGGCTGGACATTGCGGCGCGCAACCGCGACACCAACCAGACGTTGCTTAAACAGAACTTCATTTCGCAAAACGCCTTCGATCAGCTGCAAAGCACCTATCAGGCGGCGTTGGCGGCGGTGCAGTGGGCCGATGCCCAGGTGAAACTGGCGCGCCAGAGCATTGCCGATGCCGTGGTGCGCGCGCCGATGTCAGGTGTGGTGGCCAAACGCCTGGTCAATGGCGGCGAACGCTTGGCGCCCGATGCGCCGATGTTTCAGCTGGTGGATTTGTCGCGCCTGGAGCTTGACGCCACGGTGCCTGCGTCTGATGTGGCGCAAATCACGCCCGGGCAGGGCGTGCAATTTACCGTTGATGGCTTTGGGGGGCGCCAGTTTGAAGGCAAGGTTGAGCGCATTAACCCGATGACCGAGCCGGGCTCACGCGCCATCAAGCTGTTTGTCTCGGTGCCCAACGCCGATGCGAGTTTGCGCGGCGGCATGTTTGCCCAAGGGGTGGTGACGGTGTCGCAGTCGGCCAGCGCGCCGGTGGTGCCTTTGAGTGCGGTGTTTGAAGAGGCTGGGCAAAGCTATGTGTTTGCTATACAAGACGGCAAGCTGGCCAAGCAGGCGGTGCGACTGGGTTTCCGGGACGAGTCTGGCGGCTTGGCTGAGGTCAGCAGCGGCTTGACGGTTGGGGCGACTGTGGTGCGCATCCGCATGGCGGGGCTCAAGGTGGGTACTCCTGTGGTGATGCCAGCAGCACCCGTTGCCTCCTGAAAGCGGCTTATGTGGATCACTAAAACCAGCATCAACCAGCCCGTTTTTGCCACCATGGTGATGCTGGCACTGATGCTGTTGGGCATTATTTCGTACAACCGGCTGGGTGTGGAGCAGATGCCCGATGTGCAGGTGCCGGGCATCTGGGTTCAGGTGCAGTACCCGGGCGCCTCGCCTGAGCAGGTCGAGGCAGATCTGGTCAAGCCGATGGAAGAGGCGGTGAACACCATTACTGGGGTGCGCACGCTGTATGGCAATGCGTTTGAGAGCCGAGGCGAGTTGTGGGTTGAGTTTGAGCTGGCCACCGACATGACCAAAGCGGTGCAGGACGTGCGCGACAAGGTGGCGCAACTGCGCCCCGCTTTTCCCAAGGACGCCAAGGACCCCTTGATTGTGCGAGGGCAGTTTGATGGGGCCGAGCCGATCTCGACCTATGCGGTGATGTCCAAAACCCGAAGCCTGCGTGAGCTGTCGACCTTGACCGACCAGCAAATTGTCAAGCGGCTGCAGGGCGTGTCTGGGGTTGGGCAGGTGAGTGTGGGGGGGAGCGTGCAGCGCCAGGTGCAGATCCAGCTCAAGGCGCAGCAAATGCTGGCGTATCAGATTGGTATCGACGAGGTGCTGGGGGCGATTAGGGCGGTCAACCAGGACATGCCTGCGGGTAGCCTGCGTGCCGACACCCAGGAGCAACTCGTGCGCATCGAGGGCAAACTCAAGAGTGTGGAGTCGTTTGCCAAGATCATTGTGGCGCGTCGCGCTGGTAACCCGGTGCTGCTGGAGCAGGTGGCGAGCGTGACCGATGGCGAGCGTGAAGAGCAGTCGATTGGCCGCATCAACGGTGAGCCGGCGTTGACCCTGAGCATCTTCAAAACCCAGGACGCCAATCTGGTGGCGGTGGCCGATGAACTGGATCAAACCATTACCAAGTTGCGCAAACAGTTGCCGCCCGAGGTGGAAATCCGCGCGATCTCAGAAAACGCGAGTTACGTGAAGAGTTCTCTCAATGCCGTCAAGCACACCATCATCGAGGGTGGGTTGCTCACCATTTTGATTGTTTTCCTGTTTTTGCACTCGTGGCGCAGCACGGTGATTACCGGGGTGACGCTGCCAATCTCGGTGTTATCGACCTTCATTGCCATGTATGCCTTCGGCTTCACGATCAACGCGGTGACGCTGATGGCGCTTTCGCTGTGCATTGGCTTGCTGATTGACGATGCCATTGTGGTGCGCGAGAACATCGTGCGCCATGTCGGCATGGGCAAGAGCCACCTCGATGCGGCGCGCGATGGCACGGAGGAGATTGGCCTGGCGGTGCTGGCCACCACGCTGGCGATTTGCGCGGTGTTCATCCCGGTGGCGTTCATGAGCGGCATCATTGGGCGCATCTTTTTCCAGTTTGGCATTACCGTGACGGTGGCGGTGCTGGTGTCGCTTTTTGTCAGCTTCACGCTGGACCCCATGCTGTCTTCGGTGTGGAAAGACCCGGTGGCCACGCGATTTTCCAAGGTGCCATGGCTGGGGCGGGTGATGGAAGGGGTGGAGCACCGGGTGGACTGGTTGCACCAGGTCTATGGACGCCTGCTTAACCGGTGCTTGCAGCGGCGCAAGACGACCTTGGCGGTCGCGGGGCTGATTTTTGTTGGTAGTCTGGGGCTGGTGCCCTTGGTGGGCGGCGAATTTATGCCCAAGGCGGATCAAGGGGTGTTTTCGCTTAAGGTCAAGACCCCGGTGGGCTCAAGTCTGAGCTACACCGACGGCAAGATTCGCCAGGTGGAGGCAGCGATTCGCGACTTTCCTGAAATTGAGCTGATCAGCACCACCGTGGGTGGCGGCAGCCGCAACGAGGCTGAGTTGCTGGTAAAGCTGACCGACGCCAAAAAAACCGGCCGCCGCCCGCAAACTGAGGTCGAAAAAGCGGTGCGTGAGCGGCTCA
>NZ_JAGPBB010000081.1 GCF_018063565.1 Rhodoferax sp. | reverse complement strand
TGTGCGCAACGCGGTGAAACACGCGCCTGATGGTTCAGCCGTTGACATCAAAGCGTCGCTGCGCAGCGGGCAAGCGCAAATCGACATCCTGGACAACGGTGGCGGGGTTGCCGCAGACGAGTTGGACCGCATTTTTGAGCCGTTCACGCGTGGCCGCAACGCTGTGGGGGCTGGCCATGGCTTGGGTTTGGCGATTGCCCGCCGGGCCATACAGGCGCACGGCGGTCAGATCAGCGCCCAAAATACAGTGGCTGGCGGGTTATGCGTCAGCATAAAGCTGCCAAACTGCGTCAAGCTACCCCTGACGTTGTCGCACCTGCCACCCGGCTCTCCCTAGAAGTTCACAGAATCAAGTCAGCATTGTTTGGAGTGGCGATGGACAAAATTGACCTCAAGCTCGACATGACGCACTTGTACCAGGCCAGTGCCAAGGCCGTGGTGCAGGTGGATGTGCCGGCGTTGAACTTCCTGATGATCGACGGTGTGGGTGATCCCAACACGTCACCGGCCTATGCGCAAGCCGTGGAAGCCCTGTTTGCCGTGTCCTATGCCACCAAGTTTTTGGTCAAAAAGGGGCCGCAAGCACTGGACTACGCGGTGATGCCGCTTGAAGGGCTGTGGTGGGCCAACGACATGGCGGCCTTCTCTGGCGGCGACAAGTCACAGTGGCAATGGACGATGTGATTTTGCAGCCAGGCTTCGTCAGCCCTGACACCATTCACTGCGCAATGGCCGAGACACGAAAAAAGAAAAACCTGCCGGCTATTGACTTGCTGCGCCTGGAAGAATTTCACGAAGGACCTTGCGCCCAGTTGTTGCACGTGGGTCCATTTTCTGAGGAGGGGCCGAGCATTCAGCGTTTGCATGACTTCATTGAAGCGAAATCCAGCCGCACCGGAAAACATCACGAAATTTATCTGAGCGACATTCGCAAGGCGGCACCAGACAAATGGAAAACTATCATCCGGCAACCCATGACACCCGTTATATGCGCCCCGTGACTGGGTATTCGACTTCAAAGGCGCGTGAATCAGGTAGGTCCACTTTTTTCAAATCAAGGAGATTGCCTTGCAACCAACATCATTGTCCGCGTGCATCACCACAGTGCACGCGCCCGAATCGCGGGATTTTTACGTCAAGTATTTTGATGCAGTCATCACTTTTGATTGCGGCTGGTATGTCAATCTCACCTTTGGCAAAGGCGCCAGCCTGCAGTTCATGGCACCGCAGCCCGATCAACCGGCCTGCAACCCGGTCGGGCTCACCTACAACTTCTGCGTGCCCGACGTGGATGCCGAGCACCAGCGACTGATGGCTGCGGGGTTAAGTGCGATCATGCCGCTGGAGGACCACCCTTGGGGCGACCGCGGGTTTGCGGTTCAAGACCCAAATGGGGTGGTGCTTTACATCTACTCGGATCGAGAGCCCAGCTCAGAATTCAAGCCGTTCTACAAATCCTGAACTGCCATGACCACCCCACGCGTCGCCAATTTACTGGAAGACATTCGCCGGCTCAATATAGAGCGATTTGCGCTGGTGCAGGCGCTGCGCCAACTTCTGCTGAATTTGGACCCGAGCATTTCAGAGGAGGTCAAATATGGCGGCTTACTGTTCTCGGCGGGCAAGCCTTTTTGCGGGGTCTTTGCCTACGCGAAGCATGTGTCGTTGGAGTTTAGCGACGGTGCCTCACTGCCCGACAACCACAAGGTGCTGGAAGGCGTTGGAAAGCTGCGCCGCCATATCAAGCTAAGTGCTCTCGTTGACATTGACAAAAAGCATGTACTGCATTACCTGACGCTGGCGCTGCACGCCCTTGATGGTCCGGCTGAGCCACGCTGAGCCTTGCAGACAATCACCTGATACAGCATGACACCCGACGGCATCACTGAAGAGATTTGCCGCCGCTTTGCGGGTGTCGTGCTCAAGGACAGTTGGGGTGAAACCGCGCTGTTCTATAACCCCGGCCATTTGCTTGCCCATGGCGTGTACTTTTGCACCCTCAAGCAGCACGATGGTGCCAACGACAAGGCCTCTGCGCTGAATCGGGCCGGTGTGTTCAGGGTTGCCATCGGTGTTGCGCCAGCCAGCTATGCCAGGCTCTTTGGTAAAAAGCCCGCCCGGCCGCTCAAGGGCGGCTGCGTGACCACCGGTCATGATTTCACCGCCTTGAATGTGCTGATGCCGCACCCGGTGTACGCCTGGATGGGCTGGGCACAAATTCTGAGCCCCAGTCGAGAGCGGTTCGAGGAAATCTTGCCGCTGATCGCTGAAGCCCATTCGGCTGCGGTGGAGAAGTTCAACAAAAAAACAGCGGTTAAGCCTGCCAAAGAGAAAGCTTGATCGGCCCATCATGCCCGCCCTCTCTACGTTTGCCCTGGTCGATGAGATTCTGGATTTGCACGCCCAGGCGCTGGGGCCAGACCTGCCCGCCTACCGCAACCATGTGACCCGCGTGCTGCATTTCGTTTTTGCCATGGACCCGCAGTTGCAAAACACGGCGCAGCCCTTGCTGATAGCGGGTGCTTTTCATGACCTGGGCATCTGGACGGCCCACACCTTTGACTACCTCGACCCCTCATCGCGATTGGCGCAAGATTATCTGAAAGCACAGGGGCTTGAGCCACTTTGGCCCGAGGTGGATCTGATCGTTCAGCAGCACCACAAACTGCGTCGGTATACCGGCCCGTTTGAGGCATCTGTCGACACCTTTCGACGGGCCGATCTGGTAGACCTGTCACTGGGTTTGATTCGCGCCGGTCTCAAGCCAGAGTTCATCCGGGCGGTGCGGGTGCAGTTCCCCAATGCCCATTTTCACAAGCGACTGGCGACGTTCACAGGCCAGCAGTTTCTGCGCACACCATGGAACCCCTTGCCAATGATGCGGTGGTAAGCATTGGCTTGCTTTGTCATGAACCCCACCGGCACTGGCATCTCGCGATTGGTTCTTGTCAACATAAACATGGGGTTCACCAAGGCCATTCAAGGAATGCCGCCTGCTGATTTTCCTGATCGTTGGTTTAGTCGGGACTTGATGCGACTCAGTGCCACGGGTGTTACCCGAATGTAGCTTGCAATATCGCGCTGACGCAGGACCGCCACCAAAGAAGGGTAGTCGTTCAGGAACCGAAGATACCTGTCTTCTGGCGTCAGCGTGAGCAGCTCCATTTCACGGCGCTCCTTTCGCTGACCATAGAACTTGAGGGCATTGGCAACGGCCCTCTGCCAGGCGATATGCCGATCGGCAAGGTGTTGCAAAACCGAATAGTCAATTTCGTGGATGCAGGACTGCGTTTCTGCGTAAGCAGAGAAACTTGTCAGGCCATCATCTCCGAGCGCACTGAGACTTGCAAAAAGAACGCCCGCCTCGGCGAAACCCTTGACCCATGCGTCGCCGCTAGCGGTTTCGTAAACCATCTTTATGACACCAGCGTTGACGACAAAGATGCTTGGCTTATGTTCGCCGGCCAGGAATAGCGCCGCGTGTGGTTTGAGTCGCCTTTCGCGAACCGACTGTTCAAAAGCTGGCCATTCAGGAAGTTCGGCACCGGCGAGGTGACGAAAAACATCGTGAGTGGAAAAATTCGACATTTGCAGATTGTTAACCCAGGTTATCGATGTTTTTCAGGGGGTTGAAGATACTGCGAGAACTCAATCGTCGCAAGGCCTTCTCCATGAAAAAACTATTGCTGCCACCCTTCGTCTGGTTTGTATCCGCTGTGGCCATGCTTCTTCTCCATCTGACGATTCCTATCGATACGTGGCTACCCCAACCCTACAGCTTTCTTGGGTCGGTGGCGATCGTGACCGGGCTTGGAATTGCCAGTTGGCATTCTCGACTTTTCCGTCAACTTTCGACCAACATTGACACCTTCGGAACCCCGGGGCAGTTGACAACAGAAGGCTTGTTCAGTCGAACGCGCAACCCGATGTACCTGGGCTTTTTGATGGCGCTGGTTGGCGTTGCCTTTGTTCTGGGGACCGTTTCGCCGCTGGTTGGCCCCGCAGCGTTCTTTGGGCTGGCGCAATATGTCTACATCCCGTTTGAGGAGCGAGCGATGGCCTTGAAGTTCGGTGAAAAATATCTCGAATACCAGCGTTCGGTTTCACGTTGGCTCTAGTGTCCCGTGAGTTCGCACCCGCCTCGCCAGAACAGACCACAGTTGAGGCCGGAGCGATCACCTTGTCGCAGGTAACGCTCAAGCCGGGGCTTGACCACCGATCAACGGACATGCGATCACAATTCTTACAGCCAGTTGCTCCCGAAGTTGCCGCAGTGCTTCGATGCGCGTATCAATTTCCTTCAGTTTTTCACCCAGCACCATGGCAATGGCTGGGCCTGGATCGGCGGCGTCCCAAATGTCGGGCAACTTGCGCCCGATTTCGGTCAAAGTAAAGCCGAGCTGTTGCGCTGCGCTACAACCCGCGTTGCAGCGCCGCTTGGGTGATGTCGTTCAAGCTGCCACGGGTGGTGATGGCCTGTGGGTCTTGCATCAATTCGATCAGCGTACCCTTGGTACGCACCAGAGCCGCCAGCAACTCGGGCTCGAACTGCTCGGTTCGATCAATGCGCACCCCCACAAAACCATAAGCCTGCGCCAGGGCACAAAAATCCGGGTTGTGCAAGGCCGTGCCACTGGCGCGCTGTGGAAATTCACGCTCCTGATGCATCCGGATGGTGCCATACATGCCGTTGTTGAGCAGCAGGATGATGGTCTTGGCACCGTGTTGCACGGCGGTCGCCAGCTCTTGCCCGTTCATCAAAAAGTCGCCATCGCCGGTGATGGTGAACACCGTGCGCCCGGTGGTGATGGCAGCCGCAATGCCTGCGGGCACGCCATAGCCCATGGCCCCATTGGTGGGCGCAAGCTGTGTCTTGTGCCCTTTGGCCAAGCCGTGGTAGCGGTAAAAACGGTGCAGCCAGCTGGCAAAGTTGCCCGCACCATTGGTCAGCACCGCATCCACCGGCAAATGCTGTTGCAGCGTGGCGATGATCTGCGGCATGTTGACAATGCCGTGTTCGGTGTCTGCGGGTAGCGCAGCAATGGCAGTGGGCCGCAGGTTGGCCAGGTAATCGGCCTGCGCCTGTGCCGCCCAATCAGGCCAGCACGCGCTCTCGGGTGGCGCCATTTGCTGCAGCGCGGCGGCAGCCGCCGACATGCCGCTTTGTAGCGCCAGATCGGCCTGAAACACCCGGTTGAGTTCGTCGGCGCCTGGGTGGATGTGCACCAGCGTCTGCCTTGGCCGGGGCGACTCGATCAGGCTGTAACCCGCGCTGGTGATTTCTCCCAGGCGACAGCCCAGCGCCAGAATCAGGTCGCTGCGCTTGATGCGCGCCGCCAGCGTCGGGTTGATGCCCAACCCCACGTCACCCGCGTAGTTGGGGTGGTGGTTGTCAAAGGTGTCCTGAAACCGAAACGCATTGCACACCGGCAACTGCCAGCGCTGCGCAAAACCCTGCAAGTCGGCCGCCGCCTGCTCAGTCCAGCCACTGCCCCCGGCAATGACCATTGGACGCTTTGCTTTCAATAGCATCTCACGCAATTGAGATATGGGCTGGATGCCGATTTCTGCCTCAACCCGCGCAACGCGGGGCAGCGCCATTGGCGCGGTAACGCTGGCAATCCCGGGCGGCATCACTTGGTTCAGCATGTCTTCGGGCAGCACCACAACCACCGGGCCCGGGCGGCCGTTCATGGCGGTGGCAAAGGCGCGCGCCACATATTCAGGGATGCGCCGGGCGTCGTCAATGCGTTCCACGCGTTTGGCCATGCCCTGCGTGCTTGGCCCGAAAAAGCTCAGATAGTTGAGCTCCTGAAACGCCTCGCGGTCACGTGTGTCGCTGGCGACATCACCCACAAACAGCACCATGGGGGTGCTGTCCTGGTACGCGGTATGCACGCCAATCGACGCATTGGTGGCGCCCGGGCCACGCGTGACAAAGCAAACGCCCGGGCGACGCGTGAGCTTGCCCTGCGCCTCGGCCATAAATGCCGCCCCACCCTCCTGTCGGTTGGCGACAAAGGTGATGTGATCGCGATACTGGTGAAAGCCGTCGAGTACCGCCAGGAAGCTCTCGCCAGGCACGCCAAACGCGTGGGTGACACCTTGGGCGATCAGGCACTGCACCAGCAGATGGCCGGCGATTTGAGGAGGGGGCAGATGGGTCATCGCCAAATTGTGCCGCCAAACGGACTTGTCCATTCGCACGCGAAATCGACAGAAATGTTGTCCTACATCAAAGTCCGGACACCGAGTTTTTGACGCACGTCAAATATATATCAGTCAAGCGTGATGAAAATCAACGCCGTGGTAAATCCGGGTTTTCGGGGTTCACCAGAAAAGGCAAGACATGCAAACCAAACTTCAACGCACCCTCTCCTTGCTCAGCATCGCCGGGCTTCTTGGTTTTGGCCTAGCGCCGCCAGCCCAAGCGCAAGACGCCAAGCCACTCAAGCTCAACACCACGGCAGACCATTCCAAGTTCAAAGAGCTTCAACGCGAGTTCACCTCGGGCCCGGACCTGACCAAGGCCTGTATCAGCTGCCACACCGAGGCCGCCGGGCAAATCCACCGCACCAAACACTGGAAATGGGAGTACACCAACCCCGACACCAAACAGTTGCTGGGCAAGAAAAACGTGGTCAACAATTTCTGCATCTCGATCGCGTCGAACGAGGCCGCGTGCAACTCCTGCCATGTGGGTTACGGCTGGAAAGACGCCTCGTTTGACTTCAAGTCCGAAGAAAACGTCGACTGCGTGGTCTGCCACGACACCACCGGCAACTACAAGAAACCCTCGGGCTTGGCCGGCAACGTGGTCACCAAAGACACCGAGTTTCCCCCGGGGTCAGGCAAATTCATCAAGGGCATCGACCTGACCAAGATCGCGCAAAAGGTCGGCAAGTCCAGCCGCGACACCTGCGGTGCCTGCCACTTCAATGGCGGCGGCGGCGACGGCGTCAAGCATGGCGACATGGACAGCTCATTGGCCGCCCCAGAAAAATCAGTGGATGTGCACATGGATGCTTCAGGGCTGGATTTCACTTGTGGCACCTGCCACAAGACCTCCAGCCACGATGTGGCCGGCAGCCGCTACAGCCCCACCGCCAAAGACGCCAAGGGCGCTCACCTGCGTGGTGCCAGCGACAACGGCAACCCGGCAACCTGCGTCTCGTGCCACGGCAGCGGCCCGCATAAAACCAAGGCGCGACTCAACCAGCACACGGCCAAGCTGGCCTGCCAAACCTGCCACATTCCGGAGTTTGCGCGTGGCGGCATTGCCACCAAGATGAACTGGGACTGGTCCACCGCCGGTCAACGCGATGCCAAGGGCGAGCACATCGTGCGCAAAGACGCCAAAGGGCACATCACTTACGAATCTCGCAAAGGCGACTTCGTGCTGGCCGAAAACGTGAAGCCCACCTACCTGTGGTTCAACGGGCAGGTGAACTACACCCTGAAGACCGACAAACTCAACATCAACGCGGCAGTGACCCCGATCAACACGCTCGGTGGCAGCTCCACCGATGGCAAGTCGATGATCTGGCCGATCAAGCGCTTTGGTGGCAAACAGCCTTACGACACCGTCAATCTGACCCTGTTGACCCCCCATACCGCCGGCAATGACGACACCGGGTATTGGAAGAACCTCGAGTGGAACAAAGCGCTGGAAGCCGGCGTGAAGGTGTCAGGCGTGCCCTACTCCGGCAAGTTTGACTTCGTCAAAACCCAAATGGATTGGCCCATCACCCACATGGTGGCCCCCAAAGAAAAGGCGCTGGGCTGTGTCGACTGCCACAGCAAAGACGGCCGCCTGGCCGGACTCGACGGCATCTACATGCCGGGCAGCGGCAGCACCGCCTGGATTGACAAGTTGGGCTGGGGCATGGCGCTGCTGGTGCTGATTGGCGTGATCGGCCACGGCGCACTGCGTGTGGTGACTCAGCGTAAAACGGCAGGAGCAACAAAATGAGCGAACGTGTCTATCTGTTCAAGGGTTTTGAGCGCTTTTGGCATTGGTCTCAGGCGGCGCTGATCATCTTCATGCTGATCAGCGGCTTTGAAATCCGGGGGACTTACACGCTGTTCGGGTTTGAGAAAGCGGTGGATTACCACACCGTGGCCGCCTGGACGCTGGTGGGGCTGTGGGTGTTTGCCATCTTCTGGCATGTCACCACCGGTGAGTGGCGCCAGTACATCCCCACGACCGACAAGATCGTGGCGATCATGAACTACTACTCGTCGGGCATCTTCAAGCACGAGCCGCATCCGTTCAAACCCAGCTCAAGGCAAAAGCACAACCCGCTGCAGCGCCTGACGTATCTGGCGATCTTGACGCTGCTCAGCCCGCTGCTGTGGATCAGCGGCTGGTTGTACCTGTTCTATGAAGACTGGGCCGCCTGGGGCTTGAGCGGTCTGCAACTTGAATGGGTGGCCACGGCGCATGTGGTCGGTGCCTTCTTCATGCTGGCATTCCTGATTTCGCATCTGTACCTCGCGACCACCGGGCACAAGGTGACCTCACAGATCAAGGCCATGATCACCGGCTGGGAAGAGCTGGACTGATCGCCCCACCCAGACACAGCAACACTTTTTTAGGAGCAATAATGAAACTATCGACCACCCTGACCTCTGCCGCCCTGCTTGCCTTGCTAGGCGCGTCCTTCTCTGCACAAGCCTACGACGCTGACTGGAAACGTGGCCGCGTGTATTACCGCAGCGTCTGCACCTCGTGCCACGTGGCCCTGCCGCTGGGTGCCATCAACCCCAGCACCAAGACCAAGGCGGACTGGAGCGCCTACCTGCAAGCCGACAAACACGCCAAAGGCAAAGAAACAGTCAGCAAATACGTGAGCAAAGCCTACCGCGCCAGCATCAAGTCGGCCAACAAGGCTGCCGAGAAGTTTGCCGAAACGCCCGACCAGGAACTCGCCGATGACATCAAGGCGTTCTTGCTCAAAGGAGCCAAAGACGGCGATGCGCCGGCCAGCTGCAGCTAAGCATTCGCGCCTCAAGATCGACCTGCGGGTAAAACGCCCGCAGGCGCATCGGCTACACACCCGCTTTAGGACAACAGCATGACTGGCAAGACATGCGCATCGCTTGTCGCTGATGAACACCACGCTGGTGCTGGGCACCTTTAGTGCCGCCTTGCTGTCGCACCAACTCCTCCCAAATCGCCCGCCCAAACTCGAGTATTGGTCGGCTGATGCAGGAATCAACCCAATTTTTTAGGAGTCATCATGAAGTTCAAACATGTTTCATTGCTGGTTGCTTTGTTTGCCGCCTTAGCGGCGGGGCCAGTTCAGGCGCAGACGACTGCGCCTGCGGCAGCCGCATCCGCTGAGGCGCCCAAATACTCACCCGAGAACCCGGCGCCGGGCTGGTACAGCAAGCTTGTCAAGCTGGACTTTGTCGAGAAGCAAGCCGTCTTGCCCAAGATTGACGGGGTCTTGCTGATTGACTCGCGCCCGGGCGCCCGCAAGTACGACCTGGGACACATTCAAACGGCCATCAACATTCCCGACACCAGTTTTGACAAACTCGCGCCCACCATGCTGCCCGCCGACAAGGCAACCTTGTTGGTGTTTTACTGCGAGGGTTACGATTGCATGCTCAGCCACAACTCGGCACACAAGGCGGAGAAGCTCGGCTACACCAACGTGCGTGTGTTCGCCGAAGGTTTTCCGGGCTGGATCGCCGGTGGTAACCTGCACGCCGTCAGCGTGGCTCACCTCAAAAAGCTGATGGATGAAAAGACGCCCATGACGCTGGTGGACTCACGCCCCAAAGAGCGCAAGTACGACCTGGGCCACATTCCGGGAGCCATCAGTCTGCCGGACTCGCAATTTGACAAACTTGCCGCCGAGCGCCTGCCCAAAGACAAGGCGGCCGCGCTGTTCTTCTATTGCGAGGGTTTGAGCTGCCGACTGAGCAACGACTCAGCCCTCAAGGCCATCAAACTTGGCTACACCAACGTCAAGGTTGTGCCCGAAGGCTACCCGGCTTGGGAGAAAGCCTATGGCGCAGGGCCCACAGCGGCAGGCGGCACAGCAGCGCCAAAAGCACCTGCGATTGAGGCCGGCAAAGAGTCGGGCACCATCTCGGTGGCGTCGTTTGAGCGAATCTACAAAGAATCGCCCGGTTCCGTGCACCTGATTGATGTACGCGAGCCTGCCGAAATGGCCACGGGCACCTTTAAAGGCGCCATCAACATGCCTGTGAGCACGCTCGAGAAGAACATCGACAAACTGCCGACCGACAAGCCCATCATTTTCTTCTGCGGTGCCGGAGCCCGCAGCGGCGAAGCCCACGATATGGTCAAGCTCTACAAGCCGGAAATCAAAACAGTGTTTCTGGACGCCGGCATCAAATGGGCCAAAGATGGCTCCTACACCCTTAAAGCCAATTAACTCCAAAGGAAATAGCCTATGAAACGCACCACCCTTGCATTCGCTGCATTGCTGGCACTCTCAGTCAGCGGCATGGCTCAAAGCCAAACCGAGACTTTTTTCAATGTCACAAGTGCTGACAACCAGGCACAAGGCATGGCCATGGTGCTGGCAGGACAGATGGCTGAACAGAAGGCGGCGGTGCGCATTCTGCTGTGCGGTGCTGCCGGTCAACTGGCGCTGAAATCCTATGAGCCAGCCGCCCTGAAGCCTCGCAACGTCACCCCCAAACAGATGATGACGGGCTTGATCAAGGCAGGCGCTACCGTGGAGGTTTGCGCGCTGTTTTTGCCCAATGCCGACAAAACACCGGCAGACCTGATCGAAGGTGTAGCGGTGGCAAAGCCGCCAGAAGTGGCCGCCTACATGACCAAACCGGGCGTTCGCGCCTTCGGCTTCTAAGACCTGCCAAGTTGTCAGCGTGGTGTTCTGGCGCCCACTCCTAGAGCCACACCCACGCTGAGCAACAGCACCAATGCGGCTCCCAACAGCGTCGCGGCATACCAGCCACGGTCCATCATGGCACCAAAAATCAGGGGCGAAATGGCAAACCCCGAGTCCAATCCCGAATACACCAGGCCATAAACTCGCCCGGTTGCGCCTTTGGGTGTGGCTTTCTTGATCATCATGTCGCGCGACGGACCACCAATACCGATGGCGAAGCCGGTGGAGGCCAGCACAGCCATGGTCATCGCCGGCCCCAAAATGCCCATCCCACACACTGCCAGCAGAGCGGCACCAGCGGTCATCGACAGGGCCACCACCCGGTCGCTGTGGCGCGAGTTCGCCGCAACAATGCCCCCCACAAACATGCCCCCGGCACCGCACAACATGTAAGCGGTCAGCGTCAATGTGGCCGACTCAAAGCTGATGCCATGCAGGGCTTTGAGGATCGAGACTGAAAAACTCTGCACCACCGCCAGTGTCATGGTCGACAGTAGAAAAAAAGCAAAACACCACCATACCACCGGCAGTTTCATGAAAGCCATGCTGTGCTCTGCAGGTGTGCCAGGGTGGGGGACGGCCACATGGGTCAGCAATTTGTCGCGTTGAAAAACCATCAGCGACAAAATGCCGACATACAGCACCGCTGCGACCAGGTACGCCATACGCCAGTTGCTCAGCGCGCTGATGCCGACAAAAAACACGGGTGCCAGCGCCCAGCCCAGATTGCCGGTCAACCCATGCGCGCTAAAGGCATAGCCAAGCCTTGGAGCAGACACGCGCTGGTTCAGTATGGTGAAATCCACCGGATGAAATGTGGCGTTGGCCATGCCCGCTACCGCCGCCACCGCCAGCAGCGTGCTGTAGCCTTTTGCCATAGCGGCCATCAGACAGGCCAGAACAAACAGGCCAATCGCCGCAAACAACATGGGCCTAGCCCCGACTTTGTCCACCACAAAGCCTGCGCTGGCCTGCCCGATACCAGACACCACAAAAAAGGTACTGACCAGCAAACCAAGTTCCGAATAGTTCAGACCAAATTCGCTCATAAAGACCGGGAACAGGGGTGGCAACAACAAATGGCCAAAGTGCGATGAGGCATGTGCCAAGCCGACCAGCGCGATGATGACGGCGTCCTGTTGCAGGGGAACCGGGGTGGGCAAGGCTTGCGTTGAAATCGTCATGGGTGGATATTAGCGTGCAGCCACCCCCACTGCAGCAGGGTGGTGTCTTTAGCTCCGCCATTGCCGATGGCCCGGATCGTAAACTCTTGCATTTTTGATTGATATGTCTCGTTCATCCGGCTTCACTCCCGACATCGTGGCGGATCTTGCACCGCAACTCGATACTCATCCTGTTTACGCCTCGGTCCAGACGATCGCCGACTTGCGTCAGTTCATGGCACAGCATGTTTACTCGGTTTGGGACTTCATGTCCCTGCTCAAGTGCCTGCAAGGGCATATTGCCCCCACCACCCTGCCCTGGAAACCACGCAGCAGCGGCGAGGTGCGGTATTTCGTCAACCAGATCGTGGTGGGTGAGGAGTGTGACGAAGGTTTGCCCGATGCCGATGGACAGCCCACCCATACCAGTCATTTCGAGCTCTATTGCCAGGCCATGCGTGAAATCGGCGCAGACCCTGAACCCGCCATCACTTTTGTCAACCTTGCCGCTGAGCACGGACTGGAGACTGCATTGGGCAAGAACATTGCACCGGTAGCCGCCGCTGCTTTTATGCGCAAAACCTTTGGCTTCATTGACAGCGGAAAGCCGCACGTCGTTGGAGCCGCCTTCGCCCTAGGGCGTGAGCACATTATTCCCAATATGTTCAGGGCACTGCTTGCCCGCATGGGAATCGACGCCCAATCGGCACCCGCCTTTCACTTTTATCTTGAGCGACACATCCATCTGGACGAAGACTTCCATGCACCTTTGGCGCTGCGCATGGTGCACGAGTTGGTCGACAACAACCCCAAGCGTCTGACCGAAGCCAAGTCGGCGGCTCGCCAAGCGGTACAGGCACGCCTGAAATTCTGGACCGGGGTCCAGAAAACGCTGGAATCATCCAACAAAAAAATAGCAAAGAATAGCCGCCCTACAAGCGCTGGACGGCAAAAATCCATCAAGAGAAGCTGAACTGCCCCGGTGCGCGAATCGGGTCCACGTCCACCTTGATCGTGTCCTTGGGCGCAAAGCGACCCTCGAGCAGGAGCCTGGACAACGGGTTCTCGATCCGCTGCTGAATCGCGCGTTTGAGTGGCCGTGCGCCAAACAACGGGTCAAACCCGACCTTGGCGAGTTCTGCCACCGCCGCTTCGCTGACCTCCAGACCCAGCTCCATGTGCGCCAGTCGTGCTGTCAACACGGCCAACTGGATGCGCGCGATGTCGGCAATGTGTGACGCATCGAGCGCGTGGAACACCACGGTCTCGTCGATACGATTCAAAAACTCGGGGCGGAAATGGTTCTTCAGCTCAGCCGTCACCGCATCCTTGATGTCGTCGGCGTCCTCTCCCACCATCGCCTGAATCATCGATGAGCCGATGTTGCTGGTCATCACGATCACCGTGTTCTTGAAATCCACGGTCCGTCCCTGCCCGTCGGTCAGTCGCCCATCGTCAAGCACCTGCAACAGCACATTGAACACATCCGGGTGCGCTTTTTCCACCTCGTCAAGCAGTAGCACGGCATAGGGTTTGCGCCGCACGGCCTCGGTCAGATGCCCGCCTTCTTCATAACCAACATAGCCTGGAGGCGCACCAATCAAACGTGCCACGCTATGTTTTTCCATGAACTCGCTCATGTCGATGCGAATCAAATGGTCTTCCGAATCAAACAGAAAACCCGCCAGCGCCTTGCACAACTCGGTCTTGCCCACCCCGGTGGGACCCAGGAACAGAAACGAGCCTGTGGGCCGATTCGGGTCAGACAAGCCTGAGCGCGAGCGCCGGATGGCGTTGGCCACGGCGGCAATGGCTTCGTTCTGCCCCACTACACGCTGGTGCAGCTTGGCTTCCATCTGCAGCAGTTTGTCGCGCTCGCCCTGCATCATTTTGGACACCGGGATGCCGGTGGCGCGGCTTACCACCTCGGCAATCTCTTCAGCACCCACTTGCGTGCGCAGCAGACGAGGTGCAGCACCGGCACCCCGGTTGGCTTCCTTGTCTTGGGCCTCTTTCAGACTCTTTTCGAGCGCGGGCAGCTTGCCGTATTGCAGTTCGGCCACGCGGTTGAAGTCGCCCTTGCGGGTCAGTGTCTCAATCTGGGTCTTGAGTTGGTCGATCTGCTCGCGCAGGTCGCCGCTACCTTGGGCACTGGCCTTTTCGCTCTTCCAGATTTCGTCGAGGTTGGCGATTTCCTTTTGCAATGAGACGATCTCCTCGTTAATCAGCTCCAGGCGTTTGATCGAGGCCTCGTCTTTCTCCTTTTTGACAGCTTCGCGCTCAATCTGCAACTGGATCAACCGGCGGTCAAGCTTGTCCATCACCTCGGGCTTGGAGTCCATCTCGATCTTGATCTTGCTGGCGGCCTCGTCAATCAGGTCAATGGCCTTGTCGGGCAAGAAGCGGTCGGTGATGTAGCGGTGGCTCAACTCGGCGGCGGCCACAATGGCCGGGTCGGTGATGTCGACGTTGTGGTGTTTCTCGTAACGCTCTTTCAGCCCGCGCAGAATCGCAATCGTCGCCTCGACGGTTGGCTCACCGACCAGGATCTTTTGGAAACGCCGCTCCAGTGCGGCGTCTTTCTCGATGTATTTACGGTACTCGTCCAGGGTGGTGGCGCCCACACAATGCAGTTCGCCGCGCGCCAGGGCGGGCTTGAGCATGTTGCCGGCGTCCATCGCGCCTTCTGCCTTGCCGGCACCGACCATGGTGTGCAACTCGTCAATGAAGACGATGGTCTGGCCCTCGTCCTTGGCGAGGTCTTTGAGCACGTTTTTCAGGCGCTCTTCAAACTCGCCCCGGAACTTGGCACCCGCCAGCAGCGATGCCATGTCCAGCGACAGAACGCGCTTGCCCTTGAGCGAGTCGGGCACTTCACCGGCAACGATGCGCTGCGCCAAACCTTCGACAATTGCGGTTTTGCCCACGCCAGGTTCACCAATCAAGACCGGGTTGTTCTTGGTGCGGCGTTGCAGCACCTGAATGGCACGGCGGATCTCGTCGTCCCGGCCAATCACCGGGTCAAGCTTGCCCATGCGAGCGCGCTCGGTCAGGTCCAGGCAATATTTTTTAAGCGACTCACGCTGGTCTTCGGCGTTGGCGCTGTCCACACTCTGGCCGCCACGCACCGCGTCGATGGCCGCCTCCAGGCTTTTTCGGTTCAGTCCGTTGGCACGGACAACGTCACCCAGTGCACTCTTGGCTTCCGACAGGGCCAAAAGAAACAACTCGCCGGCAACAAACTGGTCACCACGTTTGATCGCTTCCTTCTCCGTGGCTTGTAACAGCTTGCCCAAATCGGGTCCACCCTGCACCTGATCCTGCCCGGTCACCTGAGGCAGTCTTTTCACGGCCGCCTCGGCCGCAGTCAGCAGGCCGCCGAGGTTGACACCGGCGCGCTGCAGCAAGGCCTTGGGGCCGTCGTCCTGCTTGAGCATCGCTACCAACAGATGAGCAGGCTCAATGTAGGCATGGTCGCCCGCCAAAGCCAAAGACTGCGCATCGGCCAAAGCTTCCTGAAACTTGGTCGTCAATTTCTCGTGTCGCATGTTAAGTCCTCCTAATTAAGCCGCAGCTTGTGGCATCGGCGGACTTTTCAAGGGATTCACCCTAGTGAATCCACACCATGCCCGGAACGACAACCAGGGCGCAGGTGAACTGCCAAAGTGCTACATTCCCCCTGTCAATGCATTGACCTGTGACGTTCACAGTGACTCTGGCGGCTTGGCGTTTTTACCAAGTTCCTTCAACTTTTTACCCAGATGGAGACGATACATGGCTGGATGGTATGTTTTAAACAAGAATGACAAAGGGCAGTACTCTTTTGCCCTCAAGGCAGGCAACGGCGAGACGATTCTGCGCAGCGAACAGTATGAGAGCAAGGCATCGGCAGAAAACGGCATTGCATCGGTGCAGAAGAACAGCGTCGAAGAAGCACGCTTTGACCGCAAAGACGCCTCTGACGGGCGTTTTTATTTCAACCTGAAGGCTGGCAATCACCAGGTCATCGGTACCAGCCAGATGTACAAGACAGCGGCGAGTCGTGACGCAGGCATTGAGTCGGTGAAAACCAACGGGAGCGCGACCACAGTCAAGGCAGATGCCTGAACAAGCGCCTATCAGGGCGCAGACCAGTCCGCTCTGATGAACCCGCGAAACGCAAAACGGGTTAGCAGTGAAACTCTGCTAACCCGTTGTTTTATATGGTCGGAATGAGAGGATTCGAACCTCCGACCCCTTCGTCCCGAACGAAAAAATGTATTTTCCAAGGAAATCCAGATAGATAATGAAAAGTGAAAAAATATCATTGTAATCAACAGCTTAA
>NZ_JAGPBB010000080.1 GCF_018063565.1 Rhodoferax sp. | reverse complement strand
GGCTTCCTGGTACTTCTCGGCAGTTTTGTCGATCACTTCACGTGGCAAGTGTGGCGCCGGCGGGGTTTTGCTCCAGGGTTTGCCTGCTACTTGGGCGCTTTCCAGCCAGTCGCGCAAAAACTGCTTGTCGTAACTCGGCGGGTTGACACCTTCGACATAACTCTCGGCCGGCCAGTAGCGCGATGAGTCGGGCGTGAGCACCTCATCCATCAGCACCAGCGTGCCGTCCCGGTCCAGACCAAATTCAAACTTGGTGTCGGCAATGATGATGCCTTTAGCTGCGGCGATCCCGGCGGCGGCCTGGTACAGCGCGATGCTGATGTCGCGAATGCGGCTGGCCAGATCGACGCCGATCATCTCGACGGTTTTCTCGAACGTGATGTTTTCGTCGTGCTCACCCATTTCGGCCTTGGCCGCCGGGGTGTAGATCGGGGTCGGCAGCTTGCTGGCGTTGCGCAGACCCTCGGGCAGCGGCACGCCACACACGCTGCGGCTGGCCTGGTACTCTTTCCAGCCGCTACCGGCCAGGTAGCCGCGCACCACCGCCTCGACGGGAATGGGCTTGAGCCGTTTGACCAGCATGGAGCGACCGGTGACCTGCGGCACCTCGGCGGGCGTCACCACGCTTTCGGGCGCATCACCCGTCAGGTGGATCGGGCAGATGTTCAAGCCGTTTGGGCCAAGCCTGTCAAACCAGAACAGGGCCATTCTGGTGAGGAGCGCGCCCTTGCCCGGTATGGGTTGACCCATGATGACGTCAAAAGCGCTGATGCGGTCGGACGCCACCATCAGGATGCGGTCATCACCGACCGCATAATTGTCACGCACTTTCCCGCGCGCCAGCAGGGTCAGCGAGGTCAGGGACGAGGTGTGCACAGTGGTTGGGCTGAGTTCAGACATGGCAGGCAAATCCATCAAACGGCTACGGGAGATCAAGTCGATGGAGTTTAGGACCAATGCGCCGCATTTCGGCTGGCGGCCTTGCAAAAACGCTAGCCGTATTTGCGCTCACGCATCCACTTGGTAGCGATCCATTTTTCACCGGAAACGACCGGTGCCCCGGCGTGCAGAGACAGCGGGTCAACTTGACCCAGACTGTTGAAATACTCAAAGTACGCTGCGGCACCCTTCTTGGGCGTCACCGACAAGTGGATGGACGGGAAGGTGGTTCCGCCCCCCTCCTGCACATCGTTGAGGTACATCACCAGTGTGCTGACACGCTGCCCGCCCTTGGCCAGATGCAGTTGGCTGCCCGGGTCTTCAGGCGGAAAGTAGTCAAAGTGGGATTTGTACTCACCGCCCACCGGGTAGTGCAGGATCTGGATGCCCTCACCGTTTTCGGCGGGCCAGTTCATCACCTCCGATATACGCCGGTCCAGGCGGGCAATGAAGTCGTTTTCGTTAAGGCGGAAAAAGGTACCGTAGCTACTGCGGTCATCAATCACCTTTTCCTGGCCGGTGACCGAGTCAACAACGGCGGAGCGCTTGAGCTTGGCGCGCGCCTGAGAAATCAGTTCATCACACTCATCGTGACTCATGAAATTGTCAAACAAAGCCACCACCGGCCGCGCCAGCCGCAAGGACACCAATACCTCGCGGTCATGGGTCTGGAGTCGGTTGCCACTGAACGACAGCCGTGGTGTCTCGTAGACGAAGGCCGGTGTGGATGGCTGGGTGTCTTTCTCGCGCGCCATGCTGGCTTGCACCTGTCCCAGGCTGGCAGCGGCCAGCGCCGCATCCATGCCTGACTTCACCATTTCACTCACCATTTGCGCGCTGTCACAACCACGCGCCAGGTTGTCACGGATCCAGCTTTGCCACGCCGGGGAAAGAAGGGTTGTGCTCGTCATCGGTTAAACCTCCAGCCTCCAGTGTAAGTCCGGGACACACATGGCATTCGCTTGGGCATGTCAAAATGAGACCATGACCGCGAACTCCATCCTCCAACAGACGCAGACTCTGGGCTTACTGGCAAAACAGGCCTCAGCCCTTATGGCAAAAGCGCCTTCAGCTTCCAAGTTGAAAGCATTGAAGCTGCTTGCCAGCCTGCTTCGCAGCAACGTGCAGGCGCTGCAGATCAGCAACACCCAGGATATTGAACGCGCCGTGGCGGCCGGCCTGTCCGAGCCCATGGTGGACCGGCTCAGGTTGACACCCAAAGTGATTGAAACCTGTGCCCAGGGCTGCGAACAGTTGGCCGCCATGCCCGATGTGATCGGCGAAATCATGGGCATGAAACAGCAGCCCAGTGGCATCCGGGTGGGGCAGATGCGCGTGCCCCTGGGTGTGTTTGGCATGATCTTTGAGAGTCGCCCCAACGTCACGATCGAGGCCGCCAGCCTGTCGATCAAAAGTGGTAACGCCTGCATTCTGCGCGGCGGCTCGGAGGCGATCGAGTCCAACAAGGCGCTGGCACGGCTGGTGCAGCAGGCGCTGCGCGAGAGCGGTCTGCCCGAGCATGCAGTGCAGCTGGTGCAAACCACCGAGCGCGCAGTGGTCGATGCACTGATCGCCATGCCGCAGTATGTGGATGTGATCATTCCGCGCGGCGGGCGTGGGCTGATCGAGCGCATCAGCGCCGGCGCCAAGGTGCCGGTGATCAAACACCTGGACGGCAACTGCCACACCTACGTCGACGACCCGTGCGACCTGGCGATGGCGATCAAGGTAACCGACAACGCCAAAACACAGAAATACAGCCCCTGCAACGCCACGGAGAGCCTGCTGGTGGCGCGCAGCGTAGCGCCGCTGTTCTTACCCCGCATGGCCGAGGTGTTTGCCGCCAAAGGGGTCGAACTGCGCTGTTGCCCCGAATCCATGGCCTTGCTACAGGACTCTGAACACAGTAGGGCTTCAGCCCAATCCGGACAAGTACCGGCAGCGACACAAAACATGGCAGACTTGAAGCCCAAGCTGACACCCGCCGAAGAATCGGACTGGTTTGAGGAGTATCTGGCACCCGTCATCAGCATCAAGATCGTGGCCGGGGTGGACGAGGCCATTGCCCACATCAACCACTATTCGTCACACCACACCGACGCCATCCTGACGCGCGACCACGTCCATGCCCAGCAGTTTTTGCGCGAGGTCGACTCGGCGAGCGTCATGGTCAACACCAGCACCCGCTTTGCTGACGGCTTTGAGTACGGGCTGGGTGCCGAGATTGGCATCAGCACCGATAAATTTCATGCGCGCGGCCCGGTCGGCATTGAAGGCCTGACCTCGCTCAAGTACGTGGTGCTGGGCGAGGGCGAAGTGCGCACCTGAACCCCATCCGGGGTGCTGAGGCGGCAGCTGGAACTAATTGCGCTGGCGTGACTCACAAGCCGGGTCGTGCCGAGACGGTTTCGGGGCGACATTTCAGCACCCTAGAATCCGAGCACCTCTTTCGCAAGGCCGACCATGGTTCCCCATCTCATCACCGCCCTGACCGGGCCAATCAACGAACTTGAACAGCGTGTGCTGGACTCGATGCCAGCCATTGAGCGCTGGTTCCGGCTGGAGTGGATGGAGCACACGCCACCGTTTTACAGTTCGGTGGACATCCGCAATGCCGGTTTCAAGCTGGCGCCGGTGGACACCAATCTGTTCCCCAGCGGCTGGCACAACCTGACCCCGGAGATGATGCCGCTGGCGGTGCAGGCGGCCATGGCCGCCATCGAAAAAATCTGCCCCGAGGCGCGCAACCTGCTGATGATCCCGGAGAACGGCAAACCCAGCAGCTTTTATCTGGAAAGCCTGGTTCAGTTGCAACGCATCTTCAACATGGCCGGACTCAACGTTCGGCTGGGCTCGATCGACCCGGCGGTCAAGAAAACCACCAGCTACGATCTGCAAAACGGCGGCACCGTCACCCTGGAGCCGGTGATTCGTGGCAAGCGTCGTCTCGGGCTGAAAGACTTCGACCCCTGCACCATTTTGCTCAACAACGATTTGATGGCCGGTGTACCCGGCATTCTGGAAGAGATTTTTGAGCAGTACCTGCTGCCGCCGCTGCATGCGGGCTGGCCGACCCGTCGCATGAGCAGCCACTACAAGGCTTATGAAGAGGTGGCCAAACGCCTGGGCAAACTGATGGGTGTGGACCCGTGGCTGATCAACCCGCTGTTTGAGAAGTGCGAAGAAGTTGAGCTTGGGCAGGCCAAAGGGCTGGACTGCCTGAGCGCCCAGGTGGATCTGGTACTGACCCGGGTGCGGCGCAAGTACAAGGAATACGGCATCAAGGAAAAGCCGTTCGTCGTCGTCAAGGCAGACCACGGCACCCACGAGCTCGGCGTGGTCACGGTGCGTGATGCACGGGACATGCAGGCGCTGCGCGACCGCGTGAGCAGCCTGACACATGGGCGCAAGACGCCCTGGTTGCCGCACGACTTTCTGGTGCAGGAGGGCGTGCTGACACAGGAGCGCGTCAACGATGCCGTGGCCGAGCCCGTGATCTACACCATGGACCGTTATGTGGTGGGCGGTTTTTATCGGGTTCACGCCGGACGTGGCGTGGATGAGGCGCTCAACGCACCCGGCTCGGATTACGTGCCCCTGGCGTTCGAGCACAGCACCCAGCTGCCGCAGCCCGGCGTCAAACCCGGTGCCAGCGTGCCCAACCGGTTTTACATGTATGGCGTGGTTGGTCGGCTGGCCATGCTGGCGGCGAGCTACGAGCTGGAATCCACTGATCCGGACGCCGAGGTTTACGCCTGAATCTGCAGCCGGCACGGCGGTGACGGCTTTTTGACGCAAAATAGCGACCCCTCATCACATGGAGTCCCGTCGGCTTGCCGTCGGGGTGGCTGTTTGGCAAGCTCTCAAACGTCTCTGCGCGCGCTCACCCTGGGTGCCATCGGTGTGGTGTATGGCGACATCGGCACCAGCGTGCTGTATGCGGTCAAGGAAGTTTTTGGTGCCGGGCACGTGCCATTCACCGCTGACAACGTGATGGGCGTGTTGTCCATCATTTTCTGGACGCTCAGCGTCATCATCTCGCTCAAATATGTGACACTTGTGTTGCGCGCAGACAACAATGGCGAAGGTGGTCTGGTGGCCATGCTGGCCCTGGCGTCCACCTCGGTGAAGGACAAGCCGAAATTACGCCGTGCCCTGCTTTACGTCGGTATTTTTGGCACCTGCCTGTTTTATGGCGATGGCGTCATCACCCCGGCCATCTCGGTGCTGTCGGCGGTTGAAGGGCTGGAAGTGGTATCACCAACCTTCAAGCGGGCCGTCATCCCCTTGACCTTGGTGATTCTGTTGGGCCTGTTTTTTGTGCAAAAGCGGGGCACGGCCGACATTGGCAAGTTTTTTGGCCCGATCACGCTGGTCTGGTTTGCCACCATTGCGCTGCTGGGGGTGTCGCACATCTGGCACAACCCCGAGATTCTGCTGGCCCTGAGCCCGCATTACGCGCTGGGTTTCATGTGGGCCAACCCGGGCACAAGTTTCATCATCCTGGGGGCGGTGGTGCTGTGTGTCACCGGCGGCGAAGCGCTGTATGCCGACATGGGACATTTCGGCAAGAAACCCATCCGTCTGGCCTGGTTCACCATCGTCATGCCGGCGCTGACACTGAACTACTTTGGCCAGGGTGCCCTGCTGCTGAGCAATCCGCTGGCAGTGAAAAATCCGTTCTTCATGATGGCTCCCGGCTGGGCGCTGCTGCCCATTGTGGGTCTGGCCACCATGGCTACGGTGATTGCCTCGCAGGCGCTGATCACCGGGGCTTTTTCGGTGACCAAACAGGTGATCCAGTTGGGCTACCTGCCACGCCTTCAGGTCTGGCACACCAGTGTCAAGGAGACCGGCCAGATCTACATGCCTTTTGTCAACTGGGGGCTGTTCGTGCTGATCGCACTGGCCGTGGTGTTATTCAAGTCGTCCGGCAATCTGGCCGCCGCCTACGGCATCGCGGTCACGCTGGACATGTTGATCACCACCGTGCTGACGTTTTTTGTCATTCGCTACGCCTGGCGACTGCCGCTGGCGCTGTGCCTGGCCGCCACCGGCGTGTTCTTTGTCATTGACCTGGCCTTCTTCTCCTCCAACATGATGAAATTGTTCGATGGCGGCTGGTTCCCGCTGCTGATCGCCGGAGCGGTGTATGCGGTGATGCTGACCTGGAAAGACGGCCGCCGGTTGATGAAGCAAAAACTCATGACCGAAGCGATTGATCTCAACAGCTTTCTGGAGGCTGTGTTTGTCAGTCCACCGGTGCGCGTACCGGGCACGGCAGTGTTCCTCACAGCCGAGTCAGGCACCGTTCCTAACGCCATGTTGCACAACCTCAAACACAACAAGGTGTTGCACGAGGTCAATTTGTTCGTCACGGTAGTCAACCATGAAGTGCCATGGATTGGCATGGACAAGCGGCTGAGTTTTGAGTCGCTCGGTCACGATTGTTGGCAGGTGATTGTCAATTACGGATTCAAGAACGAACCTGATCTGCCCAAGGCGCTGCGGCACATGCGTGGTCGCGGTTGTGACTTGGAGCCCATGACGACAAGCTATTTCCTCAGCCGCGACACGGTCACGCCAACCTTGGGCAGTGGCATGGCGCAGTGGCGGGAAAAGCTGTTTGCTCAAATGCACCTGAATGCCAGTGGGGCCGCCGACTTCCTGAAGCTGCCCAGCAACGCCGTGGTGGAGCTGGGCTCCAAAATCGAGATCTGATCCGTCTCGGTGCCCATCGCAGCGACCAGCGGTGAGAATCGGCGTCATGCAATTTTTCAAAGACCTGTCGCCTGCCGCCTTGACCGCCGGATTTGTCGCCGTGCTGGTGGGTTTTACCAGCTCGGTGGCCATTGTGTTCCAGGCCGCCCTGGCGTTTGGCGCCACCCAGGCGCAAATCAGCTCCTGGATGTGGTCCCTGGGCCTGGGCATGGGGCTGTGCACGGCGGTGCCTTCACTGCTGCTGCGCAAGCCGGTCATGGTGGCCTGGAGTACGCCGGGGGCGGCGGTGCTGGCCACCGCTGGCATGACCGGTGGGTTTTCCATGCCTGAAGCGGTGGGTGCGTTCATGCTCTGTGCGGTGTTGATCACCCTCAGCGGCGCCACTGGCTGGTTCGAGCGGGTGATGAACCACCTGCCCATGGCCATTGCCTCGGGGCTGCTGGCCGGGGTGCTGGCACGTTTTGGCATGCAGGCCTTTGGTGCCGCCCAAAGCAACCTGCCATTGGTACTGCTGATGCTGTCCACCTATCTGCTGACCAAACGCTGGCTGGCGCGATACGCCATCCCGTTGACACTGGCGGTCGCCATTGTTTTCGTGGCACTTGTCGACGGTTTCACGGGGGCTGGCATTCGGTTTGAGCTGGCCGTCCCGGTATTCACCGCACCACAGTTCAGCTGGAGCGCAGCCGTCAGTCTGGCGCTGCCGCTGTTTGTGGTGACCATGGCTTCGCAGAACCTGCCTGGTGTGGCCGCCATTCGTGCCGCCGGTTACCACCACAGCGCAACCCGACCCGGCATACCGGTGTCCGGCATGATCACCCTGACCGGTGTTGCCACCCTGGTGCTGGCCCCGTTTGGTGCCTTTGCGCTCAATTTCAGCGCCATTACGGCGGCCATTTGCATGGGCCGCGAGGCCCACCCTGACCCCGACAAACGTTACACCGCTGCGGTCTCGTGTGGTCTGCTCTACGTCCTGATCGGCGTCTTTGGCAGCGCCATTACCGGTGCCCTGACGGCGTTCCCCAAAGAGCTGATTGCCGCCATTGCCGGCCTGGCGCTGCTGGGCACCATTGGCGCGGCACTGCACACCGCGCTGGCCGATGAGTTTCACCGTGAAGCCGCCCTGATTACCTTTCTGGTGACCCTCAGCGGGGTGGTGCTGGGCGGTGTCGGCTCTGCGTTCTGGGGGGTCATCGCGGGTGCGCTGGCGCTGCTGGTGCAGCGTATCGGAAAATCGCACTTTGACCCGTCCCACCGAAAGTGATCCCCCCATGAAACTGCTCTTTGTTGCCGACCCGCTGGCGTCATTCAAGACTTACAAAGACACCAGCTTCGCCATGATGCGCGCCGCGCAGGCCCGTGGGCACCAGTTGTTTGCCTGTGAACCACGCCACCTGCGCTGGCTGAGAGGTGGTGCGGTGGAGGCTCAGGTGGAGGCAATCCGGCTCACCGGCAAGACCGTCGAATGGTTTAATGTTGATAGCAATGAAACCACACCATTAAAGCGCTTTGATGCTATTTTGATGCGAAAGGATCCGCCTTTTGACAGCGAGTATTTTTACGCTACCCATCTGCTTGAGCAAGCCGAACGCGAGGGTGCACGCGTCTTCAACCGGCCGCGCGCATTGCGCGATCACCCGGAAAAACTGTCGATACTGGAGTTCCCACAGTACATCGGACCGACGCTGGTCACCCGCTCGGCTGACGACATCCGCGCCTTCCACGCCGAGCACCACGACATCATCCTCAAGCCGCTGGATGGCATGGGGGGCATGGGTATCTTCCGGGTGATGGCCGACGGGCTGAACCTGGGATCCATCATCGAGACGCTCAACCGGGACGGCCAGCAAACGGTGATGGTGCAAAAGTTTCTGCCCGCCATTGCCCAGGGGGACAAACGGATTCTGGTGGTTGGCGGCGAACCGGTGCCCTACTGCCTGGCGCGCATTCCGCAGGGTGGTGAGGTGCGCGGCAACCTTGCCGCAGGCGGCAAGGGTGTGGCACAGCCGTTGTCAGCGCGGGACCTGGAGATTGCCCACGCCATCGGCCCGGTGCTGGCAGAGCGCGGGCTGCTGCTGCTGGGACTGGATGTGATTGGTGACTGCCTGACCGAGATCAACGTCACCAGCCCGACCTGCTTTCAGGAGATCACCGATCAGACCGGGTTTGACGTGGCCGGGATGTTTTTGCAGGCACTCGAAGCGGCACAGGCCGGGTCACACTGAGGTGCCGGCCCCTCAGGCACGACGGGCACCGGTGCGTGCGGGTCGGTCATCGGTGCCGGCCGTGGCGGCGCCGCGCACTGACAACTGCAGTCCGACAGCACGCCATCAACAAACACCTTGAGTTCACCTGGCGTGAACGCCAACCAGTCTTCATCGGTCGTCAGTGGCTCGGTGGTAATGATGGCAAGCCGGTCCTGTGGGCTGTTGAACTGCGCCAGGTTCACTGTCACGTCATCGTCCTTGAGGTGTACCTGGTGGAACGGATGAGCACGCAGCACGTAGTGCAAGTGGGTGGTGGCGTGTGCCCACAGCGCCAGCCCGTTGCTGAGCAAGAAATTGAAGGTGCCATGCCGGGATATCTGCGGCACCAGCTCCTGCAGGGTACGCGTCAGTTCATTGACGGTGGGCACAGCGGCGTGGGACTTGGCCAGTTCCTGTAACAACCAGCAAAACGCCAGCTCACTGTCGGTACTGCCCACCGGGTGGAAGCTGCCATGCAAACGCGGGGCGAAATTCTTCAGATCACCATTGTGGGCAAACACCCAATAGCGGCCCCAGAGTTCACGCACAAAGGGGTGGGTGTTTTCCAGCGTCACCTGCCCCACGGTGGCCTTGCGCACATGGGCCACCACATTGTGGCTCTTGATCGGATAGCTTTTGAGCATCTGTGCGATGGGCGAGGTGGCCGCACTCATCCGGTCGACAAAGTGGCGCACCCCTTTACCCGGCGTCGCACAGTCACTTTCAAAAAAAGCGATGCCCCAGCCGTCACCGTGGTGATCGGTGCAGCCGCCACGCTGGGAGAAGCCGGTGAAACTCAGCGTCAGGCTGGCCGGCAAGTGGCTGTTCATTCCAAGCAATTGGCACATGGTGATGGGACTATGGTGGGCACTGTTGTCAAAACGCTTACAAATTCATTTGAGCTTAACGATTTACTGCTCATATTTTCAGGCCGCTGGCGAGAAAGTTGGCTTATGACCCGTTCAACGGGTATGCTTTGCGCTGTTTTTGAAAACCCGTTGAAAATTGGGCTATAAACCGGGGTCTGCCACGCTGACGCAGACTCACTGGTCGTCACCAAATGGGAAGGCTGTTTTGAAGAGCAGAAGCGAATTGTTAGCAGGGGTAGTTTGCGGGATCCTGTCGCTTGCGGCCGCGCCTGTGCACGCCTTTACTTTGGGTGAGTTGAGTGGTGTCGCACTGATCGGGCGGTCGCTCGACGTGACCGTACCGGTGCAGTCCGGCCCTGGCGAACAAGCCAGTGCGGCCTGCTTCACCGCCGAGCTGTTCCATGCCGATACGCGCCAGCCAGCCCCCAACGTCAGCGTCACACCGACCTCAGGTGGCACGGCGGTGGTCCGCATCCAGGCCAACACACTGGTTGATGAGCCCATCGTCAGCGTTGAACTGCGCGCCAGGTGCGGCTCCACCAGTACACGGCGTTACACCCTGCTGGCGGATGTCGCGCCAATCGAAACGCAGGCAACCACGGCATCGACTGCTCCGCGGTTGCCTCAGATTGAGCGCTCAGTGGTCAAGCCTGCCGCCGTTGACGGATTTGCCATCGCCACCGTTGGCCCGGCCACCCAGGCCCGCACCACGGTCAACAAAACTCGTGCGGCACCCAACCCCAGACCACGGCCACCGGTCGCCTCGGTCAAACCCGCTGTCGCTGCGGGAACTTCGGGCAGCGAGCTGGTGCTGCAACAGCCAACCCGGCCGCTCAAACGCAGTGGCCAGGCTGTGCTGAAACTCGATCCGCTGGATGTTTTTTCAGACCGGATTGCCACACTGGATTCGCCCATGCTGTTTGAGCCGTCGGCAGATGCCATGTTGCAAGCCCAGCAGATCAGTACACTGGAGGCTGACCTCAAGACCTTGCGCTCCCGCTTGGTCCGCAGTGACGCCGAACTGCTGGAGCTGAAAACCCAGTTGCAACAATCGCAGTCGGAGCAGGTTTCGGCCTTGTGGGTTTACGTGCTGGGGGGTCTGGTCCTGCTGTGTCTGGCGGCGCTGGCCTGGCTGCTGGTGCTGCAGCGTAAAGCCAGGCACGTCCAGGAACCGAAATGGCATGACTCCCAGCAACACGATTCGGCCTACGATCTATCCGAAGAGATGGGGCCGGCAGCGGAGCACCCACCGGCCGCGCTGCCCCACAAAGAGCCAGCGCTGGCACCCACGCGACCCGCTCCGGGTGAGCTGGGTGACAAGGCAGTCGACACGCCACGGTTGTCCGACACCGTGCCGGCAGCGCTGGATGGTGTCCAGAGTTTCAGTGTTGAGCCGATCCTGGATATCCGCCAGCAAGCCGAGTTTTTTGTTTCCCTCGGGCAGACGGACAGGGCGCTGCACATTCTCAAAAAGCAGATCGATGGCGCGTCTCAGCCCAATCCGTTCATCTTTCTTGACCTGTTGACCTTGCAACACTCGCTGGGCTTGAAACCGGATTTCCGGGACAGTCGCAATGCCTTCAACCGCCACTTCACCGGAGTTGTACCGGAGTTTGCAGCGTTCAACACTGAGAGCAAGGACCTGCTCGACTACCCCGAGTTGCTGGATCGCCTGGTACTGGATTGGCCAGGTCCCAAATCACTGTCACTGTTGAATGGCTGGATTGTGCGCACCCACAAAGGCACCGGCCACATCAGCTTTGATCTGGCGGCGTTTCGCGACCTGTTGCTGTTACATGCGATCGCGGAAGATATCGCCGGGGAGACACCGTCCGATGCCGCCGAGCCGCCGCCGGAAGTCAGTGTGTCAGCGGTACCGGACATCTTCAAAACGCCAGCGAGCAACACCTCGGTCGGCACGTTTGACGCGTCCATGGGTCTGGAATTGCTGCCAAAGTTTGACGCCAAGAAAGTGGTCCGGTCCAGTCTGCCTGAGGAACTGCGCGTGCAGTCACTGGACATGGATCTGACGGCATTTGAGGGTCCGCCCACCACAACAAAAGCGGCCAGTCCGGCGGTCGTGCCGCCACCGCGGGTGCCAGACATCTTTTTGTCGGACGAGATCGCCCAAGCCCACCTGCCCCCGGTCGACAAGACCTGACGACCTAATCGCGCTTGATCGCAAACTGGCGAAACAGGCGCCAGATCAGCAACAGGGTGGGTGCCAGATGCAGGCAGAGGTCAAAAATGTCCAGTGGACGCTGCAGGGTACCCAGCCACAACATGCGTGTTTTTTCCAGCAGATGGGGTTCTGGCACCACCGGTGCGACAGCCATCCACACCGCGAGTGCCACCAGCCAGGGCAGTGGAAACCGGTCCAGCCAGCTCATTCCTGGTTCGCCTGCACACACGCCGGGCACAGGCACGCCACACCACGCGCATCGGGTGGAATACGCTTGAGCAACTCGGCGCTGAACTGGGTCTGAGCACACCAGCAAGGCCCCTGCAACTCACCGCAGACACGACCGATCTCGACCGCGCACTGGTTGGGTTGTCCGCACAAGGGGCAGAGTTCGGGGGAATAGTCAGGCATGTTGGATTGAAGTCAAATGAGCGTCTATCGCTTATCAGAAAAGCATCGGATGTTTCAATAAACGTAGCAAAATCAGTGCGCCGCCTTGACCCTTTGCCGCCAGGCGTGCAAAAGCGGCTCGGTGTAACCGCTGGGTTGCGCCACCCCCTTGAAAACCAGGTCGCAAGCGGCTTGGTAGGCCATGGAGGTGGCAAAGTGTCCCGCCATTGGTTTGTACAGTGGGTCGCCGGCATTCTGCCCATCCACCACCGCCGCCATGCGCTCAAAGGTTTCCTTGATCTGGGTTTCGGTCACCACACCGTGGAGCAGCCAGTTGGCCATATGCTGGCTGCTGATGCGCAGGGTGGCGCGGTCTTCCATCAAGCCAATGTTGTGGATGTCTGGCACCTTGGAGCAACCTACGCCCTGGTCCACCCAGCGCACCACATAGCCCAGAATGCCTTGCGCATTGTTGTCGAGCTCTTGCTGCTTCTCAGCGGCGGTCCAGTTCGGGCTGGCGGTCACCGGAATGGTCAGCAGGCCGCCCAGCAAATGGTTGCGCTCTTTATCGGCCTTGGTTTTTTCCAGCTCCTTTTGCACCTCTTTCACCAAAACCTGGTGGTAATGCAGCGCGTGCAGGGTGGCGCCGGTCGGGCTGGGCACCCAGGCCGTGTTGGCACCGGCCTTGGGATGGGCAATTTTCTGTTCCAGCATGGCACGCATCAGATCGGGCATGGCCCACATGCCCTTGCCAATCTGGGCGCGTCCACGCAAGCCGCATTGCAAACCAACCAGCACGTTGTTGCGTTCGTAGGCCTGGATCCAGGCGCTGGTCTTCATGTCGCCCTTGCGGATCATCGGGCCGGCTTGCATGGCGCTGTGCATTTCGTCACCGGTCCGATCCAGAAAACCCGTGTTGATAAAGGCGACCCGACTGCTGGCGGCGGCAATGCAGGCCTTGAGATTGACACTGGTGCGGCGCTCCTCATCCATGATGCCCAGTTTGACCGTGCTGTCAGGCAAACCGAGCATTTGCTCGACGCGTCCAAACAGCTCACTGGCAAAGGCCACTTCGTCCGGGCCGTGCATCTTCGGTTTGACGATATAGACCGAGCCTTTGCGCGAGTTGCGGATGGCGTCTTTTTTGCTCTTGACCAGATCGTGCAGCGCGATGGTGGTGGTGACGACGGCATCCATGATGCCCTCGGGAATCTCCCGCACCACACCCGCCTTGTCGGTATAAAGAATGGCCGGATTGGTCATCAGATGGCCCACATTGCGCACAAACATCAGGCTCCGACCATGCAGACGCACCTGTTTCTTGCCATCCGCAGCGGTGTAGAGGCGATCAGCATTGAGGCCGCGGGTAAAAGTCTTGCTGCCTTTGGCCACTTCTTCAGTGAGTGTGCCTTTCAGAATACCGAGCCAGTTGCTGTAGGCCAGCACCTTGTCATCGGCATCCACCGCAGCGACAGAATCTTCCAGATCGAGGATGGTCGACAAGGCGGCCTCGACCACCAGATCGGCCACACCTGCCGGGTCGCTGGCACCAATCGGTGTGGCGCGGTTGATGATCAGGTCAAGGTGCAACCCATGGTGAACCAACAACACACTCGAGGGTGCCTTGGCTGAACCCTGGAAACCCACCAGTTGGTCGGACTCAGCCAGGCTGGTGCTGCTGCCATCAGCGAGTTTGATCGCCAGTTTGCCACCCTTGATGCTGTAGGCGACCGAATCCACATGTGAGCCTTTGCGCAATGGCGCACAACGATCCAGCACGTGGCGGGCATAGTTGATTACCTTGGCACCGCGCCGGGGGTTATAGGCGGCACCTTTTTCGCAACCGTCAGCCTCGCTGAGCACATCCGTGCCGTACAGCGCGTCATACAGACTGCCCCAGCGTGCGTTGGCGGCATTGAGCGCATATCGGGCATTGAGAATTGGCACCACCAACTGGGGACCGGCCTGCTTGGCCAGTTCAGCATCGACGTTGGCGGTGCTGATGCGCACCTTTTTTGGCGCCTCCACCAGATAACCGATCTTTTCGAGAAAAGCACGGTAGGCCGCCATGTCCTGCACCGGCCCCGGGTTGGCCTGGTGCCACCGGTCGAGCTCGGTCTGCAAGCGATCGCGCTCTGCCAGCAAGGCCAGATTACGCGGTGCCAGGTCGCACACGATGGCGTCAAAACCCTTCCAGAACCTGGCGGCAGTCACGCCGGTTCCGGGTAGGACTTGGGTTTCAATAAACTGGCACAGCTTGGTTGCCACTTGCAGGCGGTTCTTGGTGATGCGTTGGGTCATGGTCTTGATGCGGAGATGAAAAAGATGGTGCGGCTTGCGCAAGCATTGCCAGCCAGTCGCGAACAGCACATTTTACGTTTGCAAGCTCAATCCATTGTGAGCTGAGCCACGCAGAGAGTTATGACCAAAATGATGGTAATCACCACCTCGCATGATCCACCGCCGGGCTGTGACGCGCCGGTATTGCGTAACATCCTGAAAAACCGCCCAGAGGACATCACCATGCAAGACCCATCGCAACCCCCATCGTCCGCTGCACAGTTGCCATTGGCCGGCCTGCGCGTGGTGGAGTTCACCCACATGGTCATGGGGCCGACCTGCGGCATGGTGCTGGCAGATCTGGGTGCCGAGGTGATCAAGGTGGAACCCATCGAGGGCGACCGCACGCGCCATTTGCTCGGTGCCGGCACCGGATTTTTCCCGATGTTCAACCGCAACAAGAAGAGCATCGCGATTGATCTGCACCACCCTGAGGGTGCCGCCGTGGCGCGCCAACTGGCACTCAGCGCCGATGTGGTGGCGGAGAACTTCAAACCCGGCACCATGGTCAAGTACGGGTTGGACTACGCGGCGCTGAGCCAAGCCAATGCGCACCTGATCTACGTGACGCTGAAGGGCTTTTTGCCAGGTCCCTACGAGAACCGCACGGCGCTGGACGAAGTGGTGCAGATGATGGGCGGCCTGGCCTACATGACTGGGCGCCCCGGCGACCCGCTGCGTGCAGGCACGAGCGTCAACGACATCATGGGCGGCATGTTCGGCGCCATCGGCGTGCTGGCGGCGTTGATTCAGCGCGGCATCACCGGCAAAGGGCAGGAGGTGCAGGCTGCGCTTTTTGAGAACAATGTGTTTCTGGTGGGGCAGCACATGCTGCAATACGCCATGACCGGCAAACCCGCCGCGCCCATGCCCGCACGTATTTCACCCTGGGCGGTGTACGACGTCTTTACCGTGAAAGACGGTGAGCAGATCTTTTTGTCGGCTGTGAGCGACGCCCAGTGGCGCACTTTCTGCATGGCTCTCGGGTTGGCCGACCTGCTGGACGACCCGCGATACAGCAGCAACAACGACCGGGTACGCGAGCGACCCACTTTGATGCCTTTACTGCGCGCGCGACTGGCAGATCGCAGCGCAGCGGAGTTGACGGCCATCCTGCTGGCACATGAGCTGCCGTTTGCCCCGATCCGCCGGCCAGACGAGCTGTTTGATGATGAACACCTGCTGGCGACGGGCGGCCTGGCCAACATCACCTTGCCCGACGGTGAGCGTGCTGGCCAGACGGTGAAAACCGCCCTGTTTCCATTCACACTGGATGGCCGCCGCCCCGGGGTGCGGATGGATCCACCACGGCAGGGCGCAGACACCCAGGAAATCCTGGAAAGCCTGGGACTCGACGCCTTGTCGATCCGGTCCTTGTACGCCAGGTCAGCCGTTGCCTGAGCGGTCACGCATCGACCCCCCCCTTGGAGGGGTAGGCAAAATGCAGCCAGACTTTGACAATTGTCAACCAGTGCCGCAGGTCACCGCACCCGATGGCCAGTTTTGTCTTTCGCCCATTCATCCCTCAAGGAGTTTTCATGTCCCGATTCACTGCCCGCACCCCCAGACACCTGGTTCTTGCTTCCATTGGCGCCGCCTGCCTGCTCATGACAGCCTGTGGCGGGGGTGACTCGGATTCTGCATCGGACACAGCGGTAACTCCAACTCCAACTCCAACTCCAACTCCCACACCCACACCCCTGCCCCCTACACCCATCTCCGCGCCCACGCGACGGACACCCACCTCGAATCCCGCCCTCTGCTTGAAAAAGAAAATACACAA
>NZ_JAGPBB010000155.1 GCF_018063565.1 Rhodoferax sp. | reverse complement strand
CCACCACTCATGCGCCCATCCGGAAATTATGTAAAGCTCACCAGACCGTTAAATTCGACTCTTCACAGTGAAGAAAGCCACCAATGAACCAAAACTGTTGATAACTGGGCACTGTGCATAAGGGCACGTTTGAGTCGTTGGCTCCTGTCAGGTTTCGGGCAGCTCCAATTGGAAGTTCTTGGCGTCCAGTTAGCCGTCGTTCGTCAGCGACGGCAGATGGCCCAGACCTGCCATTGAGACAAGACATTACCGGTTTGATGCATTCAGCCAAACCAGTGCTGCATAAATAGACCGTGGACAAATTTGACCTCCACGTGGTGATGAAGGTGAAACTACTCTTCCTTTCCAGCCAAAGCCACGATGGCTGAGCAGTCAAAATGTACTTGTTGGTGCCGAGGTCACGAATGGACTTGATGTTGAACGCCTTTACCAGCAATTCATCACATCTGGATGTTGAACCAGAGCCCTATTGTCGCCACGAATTCGCATGAACCCAAGACTCGTTTTAAATTGATGGCAGCCTTTCCAAAAAGCAAAGACACCTTAAGGTCAACAGGGTGCTTCGCAACAGTGTTTTGAAATGACTTTGCGCACGCCAAAGTTGATCGGGTCTAGTGACCCCCGAGGGCTGGCTCAAAAAGGGGCGCTGACCCTGAAATGACTGCAACATTCCCTTCGGTCACAACGCGGACCCTTTCATTTTCAGCCCCCCTTTGCCGCTGGACTTATCCCCGCCATGCCGAGCAAGGTGACCGCACCCTGCTCATGAAGTCCGTCGCTGTCGCGACCCACCTGCATTTCACTTCGGACCGCCCTCGGGCGTAGCCAGAGGCACAGGGGTGTGTGCCTGTGCAGCTTTGCTGTTGTCGTGCATTTGGGTGGCTTGCCAACGCCTCGCTGAGTGTTTCGCCTGGGTTTCACTTTAGCCCGAGCCGCTCTTGCTGCCGGGGCTTTCGCGGCATAAAGCCGCTTTGTACCGGTTGCCAGTCACTGGCGTGTACGAGCACCCAGTACGCGCTTTTTATTCCACGCTCCCCCACAGCACCAAGGGTTGCAGTCACTGCGCTGACGCTTCGTGTCACCAACCCCTTAGAGCTTGGTCGGTCTTCATGCCACCCCTTTGCGGCGAAAGAACTCAGCGAGGCGATGACCATTTAACCAACCCAAAGGACAAGCACCATGACAACAGCAAACCAAACCACTTCCACCAACGGCTCTGAATCTTGCAACACGATGACCGAACGCAATGCGTAAAGGTCAGGAAATCACTTTTTTACTCACGGAGAAATCACCATGGCATACACACACTCTCTGGCCTCGCGTTTTGGATACAACCAGACCTCGCTGCGCTCAAGCTCACCCCTTTCGAACGAGGACATCATGAGCGTGGCCCCTTCGATCCTGGCTCACGAAAAACATGTGAGTCGTTCTGACCGTTACACCTACATTCCGACCATTACGGTTCTGGATGGTCTGCGCAAGGAGGGTTTCAGCCCCTTCATGGTGTGCCAGACCCGCACCCGCGATGATCAAAAGCGCAGCCATGCGAAACATTTGATTCGCTTGCGTCACGCCAGCCAGATCAATGCCAGCGAGGCCAACGAAGTGGTTTTACTCAACAGCCATGACGGCACATCCTCCTATCAAATGCTGGCAGGCGTTTACCGGTTCGTTTGCTCCAATGGGATGGTCTGCGGTGACACACAAAGCGATATCCGGGTTCGCCACACCGGCGACATCGTCGACAACGTCATCGAGGGTGCTTTTCGGGTATTGGATGGGTTCGACTTGGTGGACGGTCAGCGCGAAGGCATGAAATCTCTGACCCTGGATGCCGGTGAACAAGCTGCATTTGCGCGCGCGGCCCTATCGCTCAGGTATGACACCGAAGTCAGCCCGGCCCCGGTGACAGAAAGTCAGCTCCTTCGCCCCAAACGTCAATCTGATGTGGCCGCTGATCTGTGGACAACCTTCAATCGGGTGCAGGAAAACATGATCCGGGGCGGTCTGCGCGGTCGCAGCTCAAGCGGCAAAGCCATGCGGACCAGAGAAGTGCAGGGGATTGACCAGAACATCAAACTTAACCGGGCACTGTGGGTGCTGGCCGAGGAGATGCGCAAGATCAAGGGCTAATGTGGACCCTGCCCCGGGTTTGCCGGGGCACTTCGGTTTGGTTCTGCTTCGGCAGTCTCAGTCTCAAGGGAGGTCGGTTGGCGCTTGAGTGTCACGCAGAGCGTGAAGGGCTTTGATTTGTTTTGTTGTTGACAACAGAAAGGGTGGGCCAACTGGCCCTGGGGTGGGGGCTCAAAAAGGGGCGGTCGATGGTGTGGATATGCCCTTCGGGCAAAACTTCAACTCATCTTTCCCCTTTGCCGCCGGGCTTATCCCCTCACGGGTGTCATCACTGAAGCTGTGTTTTTGGTGGCATCAGAGTTGGCCATTCGTTGTCTGTATCGAGGGCTTGGTCGTGGCCGACTGGCCTGAGGCCACTTTGGAGGCCATCCTTGCGTTCGTAGCGTTGGTCGAAAGCAAACGACTTCAAGCAGGTAAAGCTGACCAAATTGGCGTGCTTGATCTTCTCGGTCGCGATGCCGTTGTCGCCCAACAGCTCGGCCTGAATCTCGGTGACTTGGTGAAGGTCGAAGACGATGGATGAGTGCGGGATGTTGAGCGCCGAGATCTTGCCTTCAGTCGGTAACGGCTGCACCTTGCCGCCGGCGACTTCTGGTGAGTCGGCGAGTAGTTCGAGCACCATGAGCGCACCGTGTTCGGTGCGTGTCTGCCAGCGCCATGAGAGTTTCTTCCCACTCTCGTTTTCGGCACGCTCGAAACCCATTTTCTTAAAGTTGTCTTCCAACGTTCGGTACGCCTCGGTATCGGCCAAGATTTGCAGGTCGATCACAATGTCCACGTCCATGGTGCCGGCATGCGCGGGTACAACGGGTGGTCGAGCTGTTACCAGATACCTTGGTGTAAGACCACCTATGAGGTAGACGGAATTCTTCCACGGGCCTAATCCGCGCATCAGCGTCACCAGGACGCGCTCGCAGTCAAGCGTGTACTGGTCGCTGTAACCGTCGAGGGTTGCGGGCTTGGCCATCAAAAACCGATCCTTTCTTTGCGCAGGTGTTCCGCCATTTCCCTGGCACGGCCTTCGCCGCGCAGCAAATCGAGGTAGACCTGAATTGGGCTGGCCAGCCAGATGCTGTCCACTTGCTCCCGGAAAAGTAGTTCGCCGGGCGATTTCGCTTCAATGATCACGAGGTTCGCTCCTTCATTGACCACGCGTGCGCCAAGTGCGGCGATTGCCGCATCGGCGGCTTCGCTGACCAGCAAGCGGGCGCGCACCTGGGAAATACTGGACAGAAACGGCGCGTAACGCTGTGCAGCGGCCTCAAAACTGATTGCATACCCGACCTCCCGAGCAGCGAAGACTTGTCCAATGTGCTGCACCAAGGTGTCCGCCTTGCTAGAGGGAACGTAGTAGCGGCGCTGCACGGGACTGCGGATCGATGCAAGCTGTTTCGCCCAGGCATCCAACAGCGCCCCGGGCTCTGCAAGGCGCCGTTCTTTGCTTGGACCTTGTCCACGTGAGGCCAGCCAGTCGAATCGCTCCAGTTCCGTCAAAACTTGGGAGGCGGTTGCTGGCGACACCTGCGATTGTTCGGCTAGATCCTTGACACCGAACCAGTTTTGATAACGAATCAGCAAGGTATGCAGCACCTGCGCACGCCGCCCCGAAAACAAGGAGAGCACAGATTTCGCCAAAGTTCTGGGCGGTGGCCTGTCGATGTAAAGATAGGCCCCCTGAGCAGGCAAGAACAGGCTGCCCCCGCTGTCGTAGTACCCAAAGCGCTCTGTCCTGAGCAGTTCCTTGGCTCCCGGCGAGATGGACTCCGCGACCAAGACTGCGACCACTTCGTCGCCACTTTGGGCTTTTGGCCTGTTACGGCTGATTTCTCTGAATTGCCAGAGAGCTTCACGCACATCTCTTGGATAAACGACTTTTTTTACCTCAATCAGAATTGTGAAAGACTTGCCTGCGATGAACAGGTCGATTTGGGCGTCGTGCTTCCTGAGACCGGTCAACCCGGCAGGCTCCCAGTGATGCAGGTCAGCCTGAACCTCTGGCAGCGCCCGAAGCGTATCGAGAAGCTGGCTAATTAGCTGTCGTTCGGTCGAGTTCGACTCAAGCATCATGGTTTATGGGTTCTTTGCTGCGCAGTAAATATGCCAATACTAGCGAATATTCAATGAAATGGCAATATTTACTGTTCAGCGAATATTGTTATCCCAACCTGGACATCCCGACGTATCGCCGCCGGGCTCATGGGCGTTGATGTTCCCTGGTTGCGATTAATTTTGAGATAGTTGACGGAATTTCGACTATCGCGATCACGAGTTCGAATTGATTGTTTTACGGATTCGGGCTATTCCACGGGGCATTTTGCAAGGCAAAAGCGGGATGCCCATTCCAAGCGCGCCTGTTCGGCTTGGTCGTGGCCGACTGTCTTGAGGCCACTTTACAGGCCACCCTTGCCGACGCTCAACAAGGGCAGTTGAGCCTTTTGGGGTTCGGCGCGTGCCCTGCGGTCACCACCACCTCCCACGCCAGCCTCAACTCCCCTTGGCCGCTGGGCTTATCCCGGGGATCGGCCAACAGGGTGTGACCTGATGGCCCTTTGACTGCCCGTCGCTTTGCGACCCACCTGCGTTTCACTTCGGACCGCCCTCGGGCGTAGCCAGAGGCACG